>JAEEUJ010000002.1 GCA_016290515.1 Clostridiaceae bacterium | reverse complement strand
CTCATTATGTTGTCATTTGAGCGTTCTTCATCTCCACCGGATTCTGTGCGTTTCTCAAAAGCGTCAAATTCATCAACAGATGTTTTATTATCAGCTTTAACTTTTTCTTTTTTCTTTTTAAGCAGATCAAGAACGTTATAAAGGAAAAATCTAATGGCATTAGGATGAATAAATTCATTATTGTTCTTAAAATAATGCTCTATCTGAAATTCCTGAGTTTCTGTTATATCTTCATCCTCGTCGGCACGGAATATTGAATACGCAATTATTCCCGAAGTTTCTTCGGCAAATCTTTCAACCATTTTTCTGTATTCTTTATAATCCCTGTATGCAGTAAGATATACTTCTTTATCAGCGATTGAATCTTTGTTTCCAAGAGCATCAATATCACTGTTTACTGCATTTTCCTTTTCCTCAAGGGTTGATGAAGCCTGGCTAATATTGCTATCAATTTTCTTTTCGAGAGCTGCAATATATTCGTTCCATTTCCAGTTAACCCTGTTTAATCCTTTAACATCATATACTGCACACTGCTCAACAATTGACTTGGCAAAAGGATTTTTATTGTCTGCCATCTGTCTAACATTATCAACATAGCTATCAGCCTGAGAATGATCTGCAGTAGGAATCCCTTTTGCTCTTCTTTTTGCATCAGCCTTAATCTGTTTTTCAAACTGTTTATCAAATGTAAGCCACTGCTTTGAAACACATTCATTTGTCCAGTTAAGTGCTATATAATCTCTGACATCCTCATATGGATAAATCAGCATTGAGCAACCGGCACCGGCATATCTGTTACGTCCGCGCTCGGCAGCAAGTCTTCTGATTGTGTTATCCTCAGAAGAGTTGCTTCTCTTGTTCATCGGACCGATAGACTGCGAATAAATGCAGTTAGCGGCATGGTCAAGATACTGGTCAAAAGAATTAAGCTTTTTTCCGTCCGCATTCTGTGCGTCAAAGAGAAAGCAGAAGTCAAACGGTCTGATATTATATTCTTCGAATTCCTCGGTTCCTGCAACAGGGAATTCCATTTTCACAGTATTCTTATACCTTTCAGGAAGTGTTGCATCACCCTTCATAAGAAAGGCGTCAAGTTCTCTGAGTGTTGCATAAGCGTTACTCTTAAGGTTGTTTCTTTCTGACTGTGAGTCAATAACTCCGTAGAAAACCTCGGGAAGCAGGAAGAAACCTCTCGTGATATTTGCACTCTGTCTGAATCTTGTTGCAAGATAATTCTTGATATAAAGAGCAACCGGTAACAAGATACCAGAACCGGTACCGCCTGCAAGCGAGCTGACAATAATAACTCTCAGTGCCTGCTCGTACTCAGTGCCTTCCAACTTATAAAGGTCCTCGATAGCCTGATGCAGAGGCTCGAGCTTACCTGATCTTACCGCTGTTTCAAATGCGAGTCTTGAAATAGCACGTACCTGACCTGCTCCCTCTGAAAGAGTCTTACTGTTAAGTATAGCATT
This sequence comes from Clostridiaceae bacterium, assembly GCA_016290515.1. Lineage (GTDB taxonomy): Bacteria > Bacillota > Clostridia > Oscillospirales > Acutalibacteraceae > Fimenecus. The sequence goes on along the minus strand of JAEEUJ010000002.1, from coordinate 34,773 downwards.
TACGGGGAACCAGGTATCTCTCGAGTGAGTATCAATATCAAGATACTCTCCAACCGAGAGCTTTGTCGATGTCTGAATAGTCTTTACAAAAGGATTTCTTTCCTTAATAGTTCTTAACTCATTTACATCCGTATCAAATACGGCGAAGCCGATTTTTTCCCTCTGTTCATCGGTAAGCATTTTAGAAACTCTGAGTGCGACCTCCGAGCCTTTTCCTCCTAGTCCTACAATTAATGTTGGTGCGTTCATATGTTTTTCCTCCTAATTAATACTTTGTTCTTGGATTGCAGGTATGTACACCTGTCGCAACTTCTGTTTTAATAGTTATGCTTGAGCCAAATGGCCTGTGCTTCTTAATATCTTTGATTTTTACACCTATTACGGTAATATTGCTGATTTCACGGAAGATATCAAGATTTGTTATTTCCATACGTCTTCCGGATACGGCTTTAAGTTTAAATGACGGTACCATCGCATCAGGCGGTGCGTATTTCAATGTTCCTCGCTCCGCACAAAACGGAAGAATTGCTGAAAGTGTTTTTTTCTTGAACGATCCCCTTTTTTTTGAATTCTCGACCAAGAAGTCGTTAGGTCTAAAATCAATCCTAGGGTTTGGAACAAGATCCTTAGGAAATCTCTTTTTAAACAGAGGAGTGTATCCCAAAAGAATAAACAAAATCGTTCCGGCAACCGCGGCCTTGATTATCTTGTCAATATTCTGCTCCATCCAGCTTCTTGTATCGGTAACCGGTACAACGGCATTTATGTCACCCGACCATGTTTCCGCACCGATTTGCTGAGAATAGCTTGCGCTGATGTTCAGCTCCTTGTACGTACCGGGGGTTGTTTTTCCGTCTTTTAACGATGGGAAAATATTAATTATACCCGGTTGTTCGGATTTCTCAAAGCGAAGGTCTTTCATTCCCTTGTTTCCGCCTGTTTCTACGTTAAACTCGGGAAGTTCAAACTGTGCCCATTCCTCGGCGGTAAATTCGCGTGAATCAAGCAACAGTTTAATCTGTGTCGGCGTATCTCCGTTTACTATTGAGTCCGTAGCAATCTCATACGTTGGATTGGCAGCTATTTCAGCATTGATTCCCTTGTTTTTGAAAATCGAAAAACCGAGATGAGTCGAAACGGAGTTGTACTTTAAGTAACGCGCGATAACGTCGATATCGAGGCCTCCCTCTTCAATCGAAATCGTATCTCCGGAAGAGTATGATTTATCAAGCTTTTTTCCGTTATTAACAACTGTCGCCTCATACTGCACGTCGCCCAAAAGCTTGGAAACGGGGACTCGTTCGTTTGTTCCGCCCTTAACAAAGAAGAACTCAATTACGTAGTCGCCTGCTTCAAGGTCAGATAAGTCGTTAACCTCTTCTCCCTCACCGTTTTTAAGCAAGGCCGAAATCTCAATGTTGGGCTTATAAAAGACTTCTATGGTTTCGGCGCCGGAAACATCAATGGTGTAAGCACCGGCAGCAAAGTCCTCTTTGAATACTGCGATACAGCCCAGAAGGCTCTTATCAATCAACGGCTCAGGATAGTTTGGATTTGACGTTGCCTTTTCACTGTACTTAACAACCACCGGATTTGAAGAGCTTTTATAAACAGTTCCGTCCTCTGCCTTGATTCCGTTTATCGTGACGTTAGCGCCCTGAGCAAAAACTGTAAGCTCGCCCATCGGAATATCAAAAGAGCAAACCTTCGTTGAAGCGTTAACCTCAAGTCTGTTGCTGTTGAAAATGCGGGTACATATTCCCGTAATTTTGTTAAGAATCTCTTTGTTGTTTTGAGCTTTTTCAAAGAATATGTTTTTGCTTTCATCGGCTTTGATGCCCTGAGCATCGGGACCCATTCCCAAGAACATTACCTTTACAGAAGGATCCTTCGCGTTGAAATAGCCGTTAACATCTGTGTTTTCCGGTTGGAATTCACCGTCGGTAAGAACTACCAACCATTTTTCGTCAGCTGTTACTTTTTTAAGGCTCTCATATGCCGCTATTACCGAGTTGAAGGGTGTATTTCCTGCTCTGGTAAGCATATTATGAACCTTTTGAACATTTATTGATGAACCGTCGCCGCCGTTAAGAGTAAGTTCAGGAGCGCCCGATGTGGTCGCCTCAAACTTGTTCATGCAATAAACATTCATCGTATCTTTCTCGCCAAGCATTGCAGCAAAAACTTCCATTGCATATTTTGCCTGACACCATGTGTCAACCAGAGCACCGTTTGTTTTAATCATACTGCCCGAATCGTCATATACGACATTAATAACTCTGGTTGGCATTTCCGAGTTTCCGGCATTTACCGCAGGCATTAATGCGCTAACGCATAAAATGCTCAACAGCAATACACAAAATACACGAAACACTTTTTTCATTTAATTAATCGCCCCTCTCTTTTCTTCGAAAAAAATAATAGTCTGCACAAAAATGCAGCCACTAAATAAAGAAAAAGATAAAAAACATTTGCTTTTTAATTGTATATTATTAAAGAAGAATAATCAAGGGAAAACGCGATAAAGAAAATAATTTGTCATAACAGACAATAAAGCGTCTAACAATTTGGGGAATACCACAACAAAAAATGTTTGACTGCGGTGTCTTTTCAGTTACCGCAGGCGTACTCAACATTGACTTCTCTTCATTTGGCAGAGAAAAACCGATTAAAAATTTCAACATTGCGAATATTTGTAAAGCTTCGGATGAAGAAATTGTTTCTATCGGATACATCAACGGCGAAAACATGTGCTTTGCGGGGTCAACCGTTATCGCTTTTGAGGATTTGTATAATTCTCCGTTCATAAAATTTGGTGTGTATTTTAACGGTTCTACGCTGAAAACGAGCTGAACGGAAAAACCGGCGCAGAGCTTGAAGCTCTGATGCATGAAATGTAAGAGTAAACGCCGTATCCGGCACAACGGAGAATAAACAAAAAAGAACGGGCTTGATTTCAAGCCCGTTCTTATTATTTCTGTTTATGCAAGACCGTTTAAGTACTTATCGAGACAGAACAGGTCAAACGCGTCAACCGCCTTGTCCGAGTCATAATCCGCACAGTAATACTGCTGAGTGATTATAACGCCGTCGCCGTAACTGTCTTTAACGCTGTCATATACTGCGGGCAGATAACTCTTATCAAGCAGATTCGCAGGATGATTCGCATCCGAGTCAACGCCCGAAATATGCGCCTTTATCATAGCGTAATCGACAAGGTCGAGATCGCCGTCCTGATCGACGTCGCCCTTATCGGCGTCAGCCAGAAACAGTATTCTTTCAAGCTCAGCCGCATCAAAGGCGTCAATAACGCCGTCCGCATTCAAGTCGGCTTTTTCCGTCTGCCTTTGTGTAAGCGTCACATCTCCGACAGACGCAGATACGATATATGCAATATCCTCTATATCCTCGAAGCCGTCCTCGTTTATGTCGTAGTACAGTCTTCCTTCCCATATTGCATACAGTACGGTATCCGCAGTTAAAACAATTGAGGTTTCAACCGTACCGGCGGTCGTGTGGCCGTTATAAAGCGAACCCGTGCTCGTGTACCACTGTCCTCTGCCGTCGGGCTGCGAATTCCAGCCGATAAATATGTCGCTGCTGCAGGAGGGAACCTGAGTGACTATACTGACATATTCGTTTTCGTCGTAAATAATTCTGTTGGGATTCGGAATATTTGAAACGTTGGCAACCGGAATATTCTTATCATAGGTAAGACTGTATCTGCCGCCCTTTATAAGAACGCCGTCAACGTGCCAGTTTGCAACTCCTGCCGCATCGTCGGATGTTCTCTTGACAACGTACCAGATAATTCTGTCCGTATCGGGATTAAACGTCAGCGGCTCGCCATTATCAAAATTACAGCTCAGCGCCCTGATAATCTGCTCGTCAGACGGAGTCTTTACAAGATGGCTTTCAACGCCGTTTACGTTGAAATAGAAGCCGGACGGATCAATCGCATCCTCAATATAGACGCTCGACCTCGCATAATCGGCAACGGGCTGTCCGGACGGCTCGGGAGCAATATCTCCGGTGAGGCGTAACGTGAACATGGCGTCATCCGTTTTCTTAACCCAGATTGCGTACAGAACTACGCTGTTCTTGTCCGACGGAACTGAGTATTCTTCGTCTGCAAAATACATTACACCGCTGCTGTTCGGCTGTGCGGCATCTGCCTTATCGCTCCAGCCGTAGAATACGTATTCGCCGCCGTCCGACGGATATGCCGCTTCGGGCACGGGCAGAACGAACGACTGGTAGCTGTCAAGCGTTGACATTACAACCGAATCGGGCGTTTTGCCGTAAGCGCCGTTGAGGTTAAAAGTAACGGTTTTCCAGTTGCCGGTATTTACCTTTACATAAACTGAATCCTTGTATCCGTTCAGCTCGGCGGTAAGCCTTGAAGGATTACTTGTCGTTCCGTTGGTGGAAACGGTTGCGCTTGCCGTATTGTAGTCGTACGTAGGTTTTCTGGATGTAGCGCCGAAATACGTTTTCTGGCTGTTAGATGCCCAGTCGGCAGGTTCTCCGTTTACAGTCGAAAGCGTAACGGTGTCTTTATTGAACACGCTTACATACCTTGCGTTAATTATGTTGATGTCGCTTACCTTTACAAGTATTTCATCGGTGTAGGTGTTATTGCCGTCGGTAACCGAAACACGAATCCTTGCAAAATCAAGAGAAGAAGAAACAGCGGTAATTAACGTTGTATTTCCCGTAACGTCACTTAAAGCTACCGGGCAGGTTCCCGTACCGCTTGAATTTTCGCTGTTCGGCGCAACAGATTCGGTCCAGTTAACCGTCGGGTTGCCCGAAAAGCCGCTGAGCTCTGCCGAAAGCAAAGCCGTGCCGTCGGACGCCAACGTAATAATGCCGTCGGCGCCGAGACCGTCGCCGGTTATTTTTACCGACTTTTCCGAGCTCTGAGTAACGTTGACGTAAACCGTATCGGATTTACCGCCGTTTGACGCAACAACCGCAATCGGAGAGGACGTAACCGCTCTGCCCGTAATTGTGATGTTTTTACCGACAGTGCTGTTAAGCTTGACGGGCGCTCTGCCGCCGTCGTCAGAAGCGCTCCACACCGTAGCCGTGGGATCAAGTCCTGCAGCAGCTGCTGACAAAGTCAGAGTATCGCCCTGCTTGATTGTTATTACGCCGTTTTCAAGCCTTGAGCTTGAAATCTTCAATGAAACTGCATACGGATCGGCAACGTTTACGTAAACCGTTTTCGTTCTTGTAACGTCATTTTCGCTTGCCGTTACCTTTACCGCCGCAGAATAATCCGAATAGTTTATTCTGCTTATAACTGCACCGGAGCCCGACTGCGTTACGCTTATGAGGTCGGGATTGCAGCTTTCCCAGGTAACTGCGGGATTTGTAAAGCCGTCGCAGACTGCGTCGAGAGTAACCGAGTTTGCCGAACTCAGATCAATGGCTGACGTAACCTCGGCTCCGTTCTCTTCAACAGTTACCGACATTGCGGGAACGACGGTAATGTTTATCGTATCGGAATAGCTGCTGCCGGAAAGAGACACGGTTAACGTACCCGTACCCTCGGAAACGCCTTTTATGTAGTACGCCTCGTTCTGACGTCCCGTGCCGTGTGTGCCGATGCTTATCCAGCTTAAATCTTCCGCGTTCTTGGTCCAGGACAGACCTCGGGTTGCCTGAGTTTCACTGAAGCCGTATCTTTCGGCAAATAAGACGCAGGCTTCGCCAACCTCAAGGGTTATATTCTTCTTATTTACAATTATTCCCCTGACTGTCACGAAGCATGAACAGGTGTAAGTGTTGCCGTTTGTATCAACCACATTGGCGGTAACGGTAGCTATGCCCGTATTACCGGCAAAGATTTCCGTCTCATAGGCAAGGCCTGTAGCCTCCGATTCTCCGTCAGGTGTATAGGTGCTTACCGTATAACTGCCGATGTCGGCAACGGAATCGTCCGAGCTTGAAAAGCTTATGTCGGCTATCTGATTACTGCCGGGATCCGTACCCAGGCCCTCAACTGCCAGCGTTACAACGCCGGAGCTCTGAGGATCAACCGTAAGATTTCCGCCCGAAAAAGATACTTTTGCATTTGACGACCTTACGGGATCGGTTGCAAAAGCAGGCAATACAACCGAAAAAAGCATAACAACTGTTAATACTATTGAAATTATCTTCTTCATAATTCTCAAGTCCTTTCAGATAATCCAATTTCTGCTTTGACATTATATTATAGCACAACAATCGAAAGTAGTAAATATTTTCATATTAAAATAGCCCCGAATTCTTCATTCGGGGCTGCCGCTTTTTTCCAGCTTCTACTTTTTTATTTATTAAGAATTTTTTGCAATTGTAAAAAGCAAAATAACCGCTGCTTAATCAGACTGACTTAAAACAGCTGAGTACATCCGCGCCCTTTTTAACAAAGGCGACGAATTCGTTAATCTGTGCGGTAACCGTATGCCATCCCTTCGTGTATGTTTCGCCCGACTTTGTCAGCACCCATTCGCCCTCGGGAAGATAGACCTGCTTTTCGGTCTGTCCCCTGTTGACTATCGGTGCAAAGAGTATATCGTCACCGAACATATACTGTTCGCCGAGAGTATAGCAAATCTCATCGTCGGGATATTCAAAGAACATGGGTCGCATTATCGGATAGCCCTTATCGGACGCAGTTTCCATCTGCTTTTCAATATAAGGTCTTAAGCGTTCGCGGAGAAGTACAAGTTCTTTGAGAATCGGGAAATTCTCCTCACCGAAGCTCCAGATTTCATTCGGATCGCCCGACGGCTCCTTGACGTCACGCTTCTTTTCGCCGTGACGGTAGCGGTTTCCGTGAACGCGCATAACCGGTGAAAAAACGCCGTACTGAAACCAGCGGACTATTAATTCCCTGAACATTTCGCTCTGCGTGTCGCCGCCCCAGAAGCCGCCGATATCGGTATTCCACCACGGAATTCCGCACACCGACATATTAAGTCCCGCCTTGACCTGCTCCGAAAGGCTCTCAAAGTCGGAATAAATATCGCCGCTCCAGACGAGCGAGCCGAATTTCTGGGAGCCGAGATATGCGGCTCTTGTGAGAATAACGGGAGTTTCGCCCATTTCGGTAAAGCCGTCGTACGCCATTTTCGAGTAATAATACGGGTAGATAAGACCGTATTCGTCGCCTCTGCCGACGTGATAAATCAGATTGCCGAAATGCTCGGGATGGATTTCGGGTTCCGCTTCGTCAAACCATACTCCGTCAACGCCGTTGTCGAGGTAGTTTTCCTTTAGCTTTGAAAAGACGAATTCCCTCGTTTCGGGATTTGTCGCGTCAATCTCTGCCTGCGGTCCGTAGAAATCAAAGACCTTATTCGAGCCCTTTGTTGTGCGTATAAGCATATTGTTATCGCGCATATACCAATAGTTTTCGGAGTTTTCGTTTATTGTAGGCCATACGGATACAACGAGTTTTGTGCCCATTGAGTGAAGCTCGTCAGTCATAGCCTTAACGTCGGGCCAGTACTTCGGGTCAAACTTATAGTCGCCCTGCTCGGTCCAGTGAAAATAGTCGGCGATTATAACAGAAAGCGGTATGCCCTCGTCCTTATAACGTCTCGCAACCTCGAGCAAATCCTCCTGAGTTTCATAGCGCAGTCTGCTCTGCCAGAAGCCCGTCGCCCAGTGCGGCATTACGGGAGCGTGTCCCGTAAGGTCGGCAAGAGTTTCGCTGACCTGCTTCGGATTGCCTGCAATTACGACAAAGTCCATTTTCTTTGTTGCGTCAACGCTCCAGCGGGTGCGGTTGTCGGAAAGCTCAACGTTTCCCACGGCGGGATTATTCCAGATAAAACCGTAGCCGAGCGAAGAATAAACAAAGGGTATTGTGCACTTCGCATTGACATGGCGCATATCAAACGAGCAGCCCTTCAGGTCAAATTTGTTGCTCGCCTCATGACCGAGACCGTAGAAATGCTCGTTTTCTTTGCTCTTGAAGGTGATTCTCGCCGACCACGAGCCGTTATTGCGCTCATAATGACGGTAACCGTCGAAAAAGGCAAGCTCGGGTTTTTCCTCAAGTATAACGTTGCCGTCTTTATAGAACGTAAGCTTGCCGTTTCTTTCAAGCTGAACTTTCAGACTGCCGACAGTCATAAAGACGCAGTGATCCTTCTCTTCGATTACGGCATCTGCGCTTTGCGGCATCAGTGTAAAGTCTTCGTCAAATTCCTTACAGTCGGGAAACGCCTCAAAGCGGATTGCGTTTTCGTGACAGGGAGTTATTCTGACAAGCTCCCCGTTTCTTGAAAACAGAATTTTGTTTTTACTTACAGTTGCGTTATTCATAAATTCACCCCAAAGAAACTGATTGGCGGACCTTTGCTTTATTTTATTATAATACAACAGTGCATCCGAGTAAAGAAAAACCGCCGAAAAATGCTGAACTAAAAGAAAAAGGCAGGCAGGGAATTTTCCCTGCCTGTCGTCATTGTCAGGACTCTTTTACCAGCTTTCCGCTGATATGCTCGGGTGTAAGTTCGAGACACTGCACTCTCGGCAGTGAATTCTTCAACTCATACTTAAGATACTCCCCGTCATCGGTAAACTTGCGGCAAAGCGCGGAGCAGATTTCCCTTGTCTTTTCTTCATCCGTAACAAGAGCTATTCTGCCGAACACGACAACACTTTTTACATTATACGCCCACTCGCCTTTCTCGCGATATCCCTTATCAAAAACGGTATAGCAGACTTTATCGCAGCTTCTTATCGCGTCAAGCTTGTGTCCTTCCTTCGCACCGTGGAAATAAAGCTTGCCGTCGTCTTCATTGTAATAATGATTGAGCGGTATGCCGTACGGATAACCGTTTTCGCCCATTACGGACAGCACGCCCCGTTTTTCATTTTTCAGCAGTTCAATACATTCCTCGTTTGAAATCTGCTGCTTGAATCTTCTCATTTTCCTGAACATACTTAAACCTCAACAAGTTCATATTCTCTTGAGCCGAAGCCGAGCTCAGCGGCAGCTTCGATAGTATGAATTCCGTGTCTGCTCTCAACCCTCTCAATAAAGTGCGCTTTGCCGGGGTCGTCGCAGGCATATACCTTATCTATGCACGCCTGATCGATAGCTACGGGGTCAAGCGATACGAGTATTCCCATATCCGCAAGGCACGGGTCCTCGGCAACCTCGCAGCAGTCACAGTCAACGGACATATTTTTCATTACGTTTACGAAAACAATGTTGCCCTCGAAGTATTCGACCACCGCCGATGCCGCGTCCGCCATAGCTTCAAGGAATTCATCCTGAGCGCAGATATTATCCCACAGTCCGTCCTGTGTTGCCTGCTTGCCGCCGGAATGAATATAAGCCTTTCCGTCGGAGGAGGCGCAACCGATTGAAAGCTGTTTGAGCGCGCCGCCGAAGCCGCCCATGGGATGTCCCTTGAAGTGGGAAAGAACAAGCATCGAATCATAGTTAGCCATATTCTTGCCGACCAGATCTTTTTTTATTACCTTTCCGTTAGGTATGGCAAGCACTAAATCGGGACCGTCTGCGTCCATCAGGTCAACGTCAAAATAATCCGACCAGCCGTGTTTTTTTATAAGCTCAACATGCTTTTCGGTGGTGTTTCTCGCTCCGTCGTATGCGGTGTTGCACTCGACAACGGTGCCCTTCACGCCGTCGATTACGGGTTTCCAGAATTCCGGCTTTAAGAAATTCTGATTGCCCTCTTCGCCGGAGTGCAGCTTGACCGCTACCCTTCCCTTAAGCTCTTTGCCGATCAAACGGTACATTTCAAGCACCTTTTCGGGAGATATTTCTTTGGTAAAATACACTTTTGATTTCATACAAATCTCCTCTTATATGCACTTATTATAAAACTGTTATCTCATCTCCGGCTTTTACCGTGCCGCCGGTGAGAACCTTGCAGAATATGCCTTCCTTAGGCATAATGCACTGACCGACGAGCTCCCGTATGGCGCAGCCGTCATGACATTCCTTGCCTATCTGGGTTATTTCAAGCACCGCTTCGCCGCCTATTTTAAGCTTCGTGCCGACAGGAAGAGTGTGAAGCACTATCCCCTCGGTTGTGATATTTTCGGCGAACATTCCGTGGCAAAGTCCGTCGGTACGCATACCCTGAGCGCGTTCAATGCTCTCCTTAGCCAGCAGGCTGACCTGACGGTGCCAGTTGCCCGCATGTGCGTCACCCTCAAAACCGAAGTTCTCTATCAGCTTTCCCTCGGGTATTGATTTCTTCGGCGTTTTTTTCTTTTCGCTTATGTTAATTGCAACTACCTTTGCCATATTAACCTCCCGTTCTGTTCAGGCCCTCGTGCTTTTTGCCGTCCTCAAAGCTGTGGCCTGCAGGCTTTTTAAGTATTATATTCCTTATCTCGTTTTCGAGTTTATCTTCGTCGTCAATAAAGGGCATAACGTCGTACGCTTCTTCATAACCGAGACAGGGCTTAATCCTGCCGTCGGCGAGCAGACGTATGCGGTTACACTCGGAGCAGAACTTCTTTGTAATCGGATTGATAAGCCCGACCCTGCCCGCAAAGCCGTCAGCCGAGTAGTATTCGGCTGTGCCCTCGTAATAACCGAGCGGTCTGAGAAACGGGAACTGAGTTAAGATATCGTTTCCCGTGACGATAAGGCTCTTGTCAATTCCGCTGTCGGAAAACGGCATAAGCTCAATAAAGCGCACGTCGATATTCCGCGTTTTTGCGAGATTTACAAGCTCTCCTGCGCCGTCGGAATTAACGCCCTTCATAAGCACGGCGTTGATTTTAATCGGTGAAAGACCCGCCTTCTCCGCTTCGTCTATACCCTCAAGCACCTTTTCAAGCACGTCGGCTCCCGTGAGATGACGGTAGGTACTGCCGTCAGTGCTGTCGAGTGATATATTAACGCTGTCAAGACCCGCTTGTTTCAGGTCTTTCGCGTACTTTTTAAGATACACGCCGTTGGTCGTCAGCGAGACGGTTTTGATACCGTCAACCGCGCGTATAAGCTTTACGATTTCACATATATCGCTTCGTACAAGCGGCTCTCCGCCCGTTACGCGCACTTTGTTGATACCGCATTTTGCGAAGGCTCTGACGAGTTTTCCGATAACCTCGGGCGACAGTTCGGCACCTTTTTTGGCACAGTCGGTCTTACCGCAATAGACGCAGTTAAGATTACAGCGCTCTGTTACGGAAACGCGCAGATATGAAATTTCGCGTCCGAAGCTATCCTTCATGTTTCCAGTCACTCTTTCCGCCCGTCTTTTCGAGCAGTCTGATTTCCTCGATAACCATTCCTCTGTCAATTGCCTTGCACATATCGTAAACGGTAAGCGCGGCAACCGAGGCGGCAGTCAGCGCCTCCATTTCAATACCCGTTTTATAGGTGCATTTTGCAAATGTATAAACGGCAAGATGCGAGTCGTCTTCCTTTTCAAAGTCTACCGTTATTTTTTCAATGGGAATATTGTGGCAAAGCGGAATAAGCTCGCCCGTCTTTTTAGCACCCATGATACCCGCAATTCTGGCGGTGCCGAGTCCGTCGCCCTTTTTTAGGTCGGCGTTGAGTAAAGCCTCGAGGGTTTCGGGCTTCATTCTGATTCTCGCATACGCCTTTGCGGTACGCACGGTGACCGCCTTTTCCCCGACGTCAACCATCGTCGCTTCGCCGTTTTCGTTAAGATGAGTAAGCATTACACGTAACCTCCCATTTCAGAAAGTCTTGCCTTGAATTCCTCGGAGTAAAGCACGTCAAGGAATTGCTTAACCGCAGGATCGTTCAGATAATTTTTATCTATTAAGAATTCATACGTTTCGTTGCAGATCGGGATAAAGTCAAGGTCGTACATCTTAGCCGCCGAGGAAATGCCGAGACCCGCATCGGCATTACCCGCCGCGATAAGCGCTGCGACGGCGGTATGCGTGAATTCTTCGTTTCGGTAGCCGTTGATTTTGTCGGCGTTCATACCGTTCTTTTCAATCAGGTAATCGCAGAGTATTCGCGTTCCCGCGCCCTTCTGACGGTTGACGTAACGGACGTTCTGAATATCGCTGAACTCTTTTATGCCCAGGGGATTACCCTTTTTAACCATAAGTCCCTGAACTCTGCCGACGCCCTTTACTGCAACGGCGCTGCCGTCGGGAATATATTTCTCAACATAGGATTTGTTATAAACGCCCGTTTCGGTGTCGAGCAGATGAATTCCGCCCATGTGCGCAAGACCGTCGCGCACTGCGTAAATCGCGCCCATACTGCCTACGTGAGTCGAGCAGACGCGAAACGGAGCTTTCCTCTTCGCAAGGAAGTCCGCTACCTCGTCAATAAGCGGATCGTGGCTACCCGTGACAACAAGCGTGTTTTCAATTTCATTTATCGGACGAAGCAGACGGATTTCAACATCCTCGCCCGTCTCAATGCCCTCGCAGTTCTGCGGTACGATAAGCACGCCGTCCGCCTTCGTAAAACTCGTTATGACGCCTGCGCCTCTTGCGAGCGGAGAAGCGATCAGTTTGCCGTTTATTCTGCCGAGTGTGACGCGTACGTATTCGCTGTATTTAAGCGAGGACACAGTCTTTTTGGCAAGCACCGCCTTAACGGTCGGTTTTGAAACTATGGCTTTTCCGTAATATTGGTCGATGGCTTGGCTGACTATTTCATCCATTATTACTATTGCCGAAACGGGATACCCCGGCAATCCTATTACGGGCTTGCCGAGAGCTTCGCCGAGCACGGCAGGTTTGCCGGGCTTGATAGCTATTCCGTGAACGAGCACAGTGCCGAGAGAAGCTATAATCTCGCTTGTGTAGTCGTCCCTGCCGGCAGACGAACCGGCGGAAACAAGCACGATATCACATTCCGACAAAGCCTTTTCTACTGCGGCTTTGATTAAGTCCTTCTTATCGGGTGTAATGGGGTAAACCTTTACACTTGAATTGAGGTTTTTGAGCATCCCTTTGAACACAGTTGAGTTGAATTCGATTATATCGCCCTTTTCGGGACTGTCGGTCGGCTCAACTATTTCGTCACCCGTGGGAATTATTCCGACAACGGGTGTTTTAATAACTTCAATTTCGGTAATACCGCCTGCAAGCAGGGCTCCGCAAAGCGATGGCGTCAGTACGGTTCCCGACGGCGCAATCATATCGCCCATACAGATATCCTCGCCGACCTGACGGACATTCTGCCAGGGATAAACCGAGGCTATAATCTCATAACAGTCGTTTTCTTTGTCAATCAGATCCTCGACCATTATGACCGCGTCGCAGCCGTCGGGTATCGGATCGCCCGTATCGACCACGGTGTATTTGTCGGGTGTGAGCGTAACGGGAGTGCGCTCGCTTGCTTCAAATGTATCGCTCGCCTTGACGGCAACTCCGTCCATGGCGCTCGCATTATAGTGCGGCGAACAGATATGTGCGTAAGCGGCGTTTTTTATAATTTTGCCGCAGGCATCGGTAACCCTGACGGTTTCGGTTTTGGCTTTGAATCCGACCTTTTCAAGATGTCCGAAATATACTTTTTTTGCCTCGTCGAGCGGCAGATTGTTAAGATAATTGTGTTTCATAGTCTGTAAATCCCCACTGTCGTTCCCCTGTCAATTCCCTCGCTGTCACGCGGAATTTTAATAAAGCCTTCGGCTTGTCTGAGAACGGATATAATGCCTGATTTAGTGTGAAGCGGAACCGCTTCGCCGTTTTCATTAAGCTTAACGCAGAGATATTCCTCTCTGCCGTGATTCGACGGAATATTGACCGAGAGAACAGCGTTTTTAATACTCTTTTCTTCGGGCAGATTCATAATCTGTTTTATATATTCGCATACGATAAGGCGGAAAACAAAATAAGCTGCAAGCGGATGACCCGGAAGCCCGAAAACGGGTTTGCCGTTTACCGTGCCGAAAATTGTAGGCTTGCCGGGCTTCATCGCAATTCCGTGAAAGAACACCTCACCGAGCTCGTCGATAATCTTAACGGTCATATCGCGTGCACCCGCTGACGAGCCGCCCGATACTATAACTGCGTCGGCTTTTTCAAGGCATACTGAAACGGCATTTCTGATTTCTTCGTAATCGTCCCTGACCGCTCCGTAAACGTATGGCGTACATCCAAAGCTCTGTACGGCGGATGAGAGAAGATAGGTGTTTACATCCCTTATCTGCCCCGCCTTAATATCGCCCTTTACGATTTCGTCGCCCGTAGAGATAATTGCGATAACGGGCTTTTTATACACCGGAATTTCATATACGCCGAGTGAAGCGAGAATTCCGATTTCTGCAGGCGTTATTACCGTGCCTTTTTTTAAGGCGGTTTCACCATTGGCTATATCGTCGCCCGTTTTTGTAACGTTTTCATACGGAGCGACGGATTTATAAACAAGACAAAGCCCGTCGGCATTGTCCGTGTGTTCAACCATAACAGCGGCGTTTGCGCCCGCGGGCAACATACCGCCCGTTGAAATCTTGACACATTTGCCGCTTTCAAGTGAAAAACCGGCGTTTTCGCCCATCAGTATCTCGCCCGCAATTTCAAGCTGAGCGGGAATTGATGCAGACGCGCCGAAGGTATCGTCTGCCCTAACGGCATAGCCGTCAACGGTCGTTCTGTCAAAAGCAGGTACGTTTTCCGGCGAAACGATATCCTCACAGAGTGTTCTGCCCAAAGCGTTTTCAATATTCACTTTTTCGCTTTTGGGTACGGCGCGGTTCGTTTTGTTTTTTACAATCCCGACCGCTTCGTCCTTTGAAACTACGTTAAGCATCTGTTTTCCACCCTGCAGTAAAGCTTTTTGCCCAATCGGTTTCGGGCTTGTTGAATATATCGGCAGGCGTGCCGTCGGCTTCGATTTTTCCGTTGCCCAGTATTATCATTCTGTCCGCAGCCTTCAATGCAAGCGCAGGCGCGTGAGTACTCATGACAACGGTACAGCCGTTTTCTTCACGGTACTCTTTAATGGCATTAACAACCAGCTCGGCGCCCCTGACATCACAGGCGCTCGTCGGCTCGTCGAGAAGCAGAAGCTCCGCTTTTCTTGAAAGCACTCTGCAAAGCGAAAGTCTCTGAAGCTCGCCGCCCGAAAGCGACGTTGCCTTCTTTTCTGAGAGATGTGAGAGCTCAAGCTTTTCAAGAAGCTGTTTTGCCGTTTCTCTGTCTGCTCCCGAAAGAGTGATATTGTCTATAAGATTGCCCCTGAAGGCATAGGCCTGTTGCGGCATATACAGTGAGTTTTCGGGCGAAGCGATTTCACCCTCTGTTGCCTTCAGCTGACAGGCAAGTATTCTGAGCAGTGTTGATTTTCCGCTGCCGTTAGCTCCCGCAACGGCAAGTATTGTGCCGTCGTCTATGACGAGCTTATCTATATCAAGAACAGTGCGTTCTCTGTAAGTCTTTTTTAAGCTTTTTATCTCAATCATTTTTTGCCTCCTTTACCATAAACGAGGCGAGCGCATTTACAACAAATGCGATTAACAGTAAAACTATTCCCAATGCAAGCGCAAACGAGAATTTGCCCTTGTTGGTTTCAAGCATAATCGCGGTAGTCATTACGCGGGTTTTCCACTGAATATTGCCGCCGACTATGCTGACTGCGCCGACTTCGGCTATTGAGCGGCCGAAGGCGGTGAGAACTATGGAAACAAGCGATGTGCGTCCCTCGGACAGACACAGTCCCACGATTTTAAGGTTATTCAGACCTAAGCCCCTTGCCGTTTCGATTATCGGCTTTGAGGTGCTTTCGATAAACGAGGATGAAAGGCCCGTTACTATGGGCGTGATAAGTATTACCTGAGCGATTACCATTATCTTGACCGTGAACAGCAGATTCAGCTCGCCGAACGGTCCGTAATGAGTAAACAGAGTGTACACAAACAGGCCTGCCACCACCGGCGGCAAGCCCATAAGTGTATGAATAAGCTTTTTAAGAAAAGACTTTCCCTTAAAGCTTTTTGTTCCGATAAGCGCGCCGAGCGGAAGCCCTATCAGGCACGATATCGCCGTGCTGAAAAAGGACATTCTCATCGTAACGCCTAATATCTGCAAAAGCTCCCTGTCAAGTGAAAACAGGAGGTCAAATGCCTGTCGGAAGCTGTCCATTATTTTTCAAGAAGATAGAAAAGCGCAACGCCGTATTCTTCTTCACCGTACTTGGCGATAAGCGCGCTTGCCTCGTCGGAAAGCATCCAGTCGATGAAAGCCTTTGCGCCTTCGGTGTTAAGGCCGTCAATCTTTTCGGGATTGACCGCGATAAGCGAATAGGTGTTCTTCATATCGTCGCCTTCTGCAAGAACGATATCAAGGTTGAGCTGATCCTTCATTGAAAGGAAGGTTGCCTTGTCAGTCAGGCAATATGCCTGCTGCTCGCTCGCCATTGTAAGGCAGGCGCCCATACCCTGACCGGCGCTGATGTACCAGCTGTCCTTTTCGGCATCGGGTGCGTTGTCGCCCCAGATTTTGAGCTCGGCCTTATGAGTGCCGCTCTCGTCGCCGCGGGAAACAAACTTGCTCTTTGAATCTCTGATTTTTGCGAATGCTGCAGCTGCGTTTTCGCTGTCCTTAACGCCTGCGGGATCGTCCTTCGGTCCTACAATTACGAAGAAATTGTACATGAACGGAAGTCTCTCAACGCCGTAGCCCTCTTCAATAAAGCTTTCCTCGGAAGCCTTTGCGTGAACGAGAATTACGTCTGCGTTGCCGTCCTTAGCCTTCTGGATAGCGGCGCCCGTACCTGCGGACTGAACCTCTACCTTATAGCCCGTCTTTGCCTCAAAGGTCGGAAGAAGGTAAGGAAGAAGTCCCGAATCGTTGACGGAGGTCGTTGTCGAAAGACGGATAACCGCGTTTTCGGGTGTGTTTGCGGGCGCAGCGGCGGTGGTCGTCTCGCCGTTGTCAGCGGTGTTTGCGCCGCAGGCAGCGAGTGCAAATACCATTACAAACGCCAGCAGTAATGCCAATACTTTCTTCATGATTATTGCTCCTTTTCAAACACGGAAGGCATTGCCGTTTCCCGCAATACCCTTTAGCCGATGTGAAGTTTATTTCGGCTACGCTCCGAAAGGCGTATGCAGAGCACTTAGCCTCAGGGAGTCGGTGCAACATCATAGTCATTTTAACACATAACGACCAATAATTAAAGTATTTATTGATATTTATTGAAAATATAATACATATATGATAAAATTTGTACAGGTGATATTATGAGATTCGGTATAATCTGCGTCAGCGACAGATGCTATAACGGTGAGTGCGAGGACTTAAGCGGTCCCGCTATTGCCGAATGCGTAAAAGAGCTGTCAGACGAAAACGTTTACAGACTCGTACCCGACGAAAAGGAGCTTATCAGCGCGGCAATTGTCGAGTTTGCCGACGAGTTCAGGGTTGACGTCGTCTTCACTACGGGCGGAACGGGCTTCGCGCCCAGAGACGTCACGCCCGAAGCAACGGCGGACGTTATTGAAAAGCAGGTGCCGGGTATCAGCGAGGCTATCAGGGCAAAGAGTCTTGAAATCACAAACCGAGCGATGCTTTCACGCGCCGTAAGCGGTATCCGCGGTAAAACGCTTATCGTCAATCTTCCCGGCAGTCCGAAAGCTGTCAGGGAGAGCATCAAGGTAATAATCGACGTGCTTCCTCACGCCGTGGAAACACTTTCGGGCAACACTCAGTCCTGCGGAGGTAATTACGGAAAATGAGCATAAAATCCGAAGTTCAGGGCTTTGATATTTCAAAAAACAGCGCGGCGATAATCGGCTGCGGCGGCTTAGGTACAAACGTCGCAACGCATCTTGCGGGCGCGGGTATCGGCAAGCTGTTGCTGGTTGATTTTGACAGCGTTGAGAAGAGAAATCTCAACCGTCAGTTTTTCTATACCGAGGCTGATATCGGCAAGCCGAAATGCGAGCTGCTCGCAAAACGTCTGAGCGCTTACGCTCCCGACTGTAAAGTTGATTACCTTTACAGAAGAATCAATGATGTTTCCTTTGCCGACGGTTACGATATTGTAATAATCGCGGTTGACAATATCGGAACGAGAAAGAACGTCAGCTGCTACTGCACGGAGCATAAGATACCCTGTATTAACGGCAGTATCAACGGCTTCTTCGGCACGGCGTATATGTATATACCCGGAAAGACTCCCGACCTTGAAGCGGCGGGCTGCCTTAACGAAACGAACGCAAAGAATCAGTCGCCGAGCGTAACAGCGGGAATTATAGGAACGCTTGAAGCAAAGCTTGCCATTGATTATTTCCTCGGCAAAACCGACAGCGCAGGCAGGCTGTATATATACGATAACAACGAAATCAATTCTCTTTTAATAAGGAGTGATGAGCGTGACAAATTATAAAGGCTATATGGGCAGGGTACTCTTTGTCGACCTGACCGAAAAGACGTGGAAGGAATTCCCGTGGACAGATAAAGACAGAGAACGCACCCTCGGCGGTAAGATTATGGCGGCGGATATCCTTCTGCACCACATCACGCCGACAATGAAAGCTTTTGACGAGGACAACTGGATTGTAGTTACAACCGGTCCTCTGACAGGCTGCGGATGTCCGAACACCTCGCGTTTCAATATTTCTACCGTTTCTCCGCTGACGAATATCGTCACTTCGTCAAACTGCGGCGGTGACTTCGGTCTGTCGTTAAAGAGAGCGGGCTTTGACGCCGTTATTTTCAGCGGCAGAAGCGAAGAGCCCGTAACCGTTCACATCGCCTGCGACGGCGTCACATTTGAAAGCGCCGAAGAGCTGTGGGGACTTACCACAGGCGAGGCGCAGGAGAAGCTTGCCGACTATCCCGGAAGACTTGTAATCGGTCCTGCGGGTGAGAACAAGGTGCTTTACGCCTGCGTTTTCAGTAACGAGAGAACCGCGGGCAGAGGCGGTGTCGGCGCTGTATTCGGTGACAAGAAGCTTAAGGCGGTTACCGCCAAGGGAACAAAGCTCCCAGAAATATACAATGAAGAAAAGCTCAAAGCTTTCAATGTAAAATGGACTAAGATGCTTCAGACGCATCCCCTGACGGGCAGACAGCTGCCCAAGCTCGGCAGCGCGGGACTTGTGGCTCCGATGCAGGCGCATTCAATTCTTGCGACAAAGAACTTCTCGGCAGGCCGTTTTGACGGCTTTGAGAAGGTATCGGGCGAGGAGCTTGCCGAAAATCACCTTGTTTCAAACGGAGCATGCACCGGCTGCGTAATCCGCTGTGCAAGAAAGGTTGTCGTCAACGACAAGGTTGTAAAAGGTCCCGAGCTTGAAACTCTCGGTCTGTTCGGTCCGAACATATTAAACGACGATATCGAAAAGATACTTAAATGGAATTACGAGCTTGACGAACTCGGTATGGACGCAATTTCCTGCGCGGGTTCGATAGCGTTCGCGATGGAGCTCGGCGAAAAGGGAATTCACGACTTCGGCGTACGCTTCGGCGAGACCGACAACATTTCACAGATGTTTGAGAATATTGCATACCGCCGAGGAGAAGGTAATTACATAGCGGACGGCTCAAAGCGTATGAGCGAAAAGTTCGGCGGCAAGGAATTCGCAATTCACGCCAAGGGCATGGAGCTCGCGGCATACGAACCGCGTCACGCGGTCGGTCAGGGCCTCGGCTACGCGACCGCCAACAGAGGCGGCTGCCATCTTAACGCGGGATATATGGTCGTTGTTGAGGGACTCGGTCTTGACGTTGACTCGCTGACGCCTCACGGCAAGGCGGCAATTGCAATTATGTTCCAGAATCTCATGGAATCCATTTCTGCAGCGGGAAGCTGTATGTTTACCAGCTACGCTGTGCTGCCTGGTTTCCTTATTGCAAAGCCGAATATGGTTCTGACAAGAATAGTGCTTACGGCATTCCCCTACGTCGGTCCCGTAGTCAATCTTCTAAGCCACTTTACAAAGGTGCCTCAGATTAACATTCCGCTTCTGCCTCACGCTATTGCAGTTAAATACGCAACGGGAATGAAGTCGAATATGGCTAAATTCCTCACCTGGGGCGCATACGGCTGGAATGCGGAGCGTATGGCGAACGTAATCTTAGGTCAGAAGGCGGGCGCCGACAAGCTGCCCAGGCGACTGACCGACGAGCTTCAGGACCCGAACAATCCCAAGACGAAGGTTCCGCTTGAAAAGATGAAGAAAGTCTTTTACAGAGCGCGCGGCTGGAAGGACGGTATTCCGACCTGGCACAGACTTAAAACGCTCGGTATTGATATTGAAAGAGCGGTTTACGACAAGGCTGTTGAGGCCGCAAGAAGAAATGATTAAGGAGGAGAGAATATGGCAAAGGTAACGGTCAAGCTCTTCGGAGTTTACAGAGTTGACACTCATATCGCGACAACCGAAATAACTGCCGATAAGCTCTCCGACCTTCTCGACGAGCTTAATAAGCTGGCGGTCGGTGAGAATAAAAGCAGTATTTCCTTCAGCGACGCAACCGTTTTCGTAAACGGTGAGCATTGCAAAAAGAAGAGACAGAAATTATCGGACGGTGACGAGGTTTGGCTTCTCTCGCCCGCATCGGGAGGTTAAGATATGGCATTCAGAATTGACGAAAGCAGATGCGTCGGCTGCGGAGGCTGCGCCTTCACCTGCCTTTTCGGTGCTATAAGCGCCGTGACATCGGAAGCTAAGCTCTATGCGATTGACGCCGAAAAATGCGTTGAGTGTTCGCAGTGCTCGCACGTGTGCCCGAACGATGCGATTATAGCTCCCGACGGCTATAAGCCGATTAAGAGGGTAACGATTATTCCCGACGAATGCAAGGGTTGTTCGCTGTGTTCAAGAGCTTGTAAGGCGGGCGCTCCGACGGGTAAAATCAAGGAGCCGTTTGAAATTAATCAGGACAAATGTTTCAGATGCGGCGTGTGCGTAACAAAGTGCAAGTTCGGCGCAATTAAAGTTGAGTACTGATAAAACAGAATAAAAGCAAAAACGGGGAAGCAACTGCTTCCCCGTTTTACTGTTAAAGTGATTGTTTATGCGTTTCATATTTTTTTCTCCTTATAAAAAGTACAGTTTAATAATACTGCTTACAATGTGACAAATGAGTGACAAATATAAAATGACGGGAAAACTGATATCTTCCCGTTTGACCTTGCCCAAATCGGGAGAACGTGTTATTATAATGACAATACGGGGGTGTGCTTTGTGAAAAGGATGAAACAAATAATTTCAATACTGCTTGCGGTTCTTATTCTTGCGGGCGGTCTTTGCTCATGTCAACTGAAAAAAGATGATGAAAAAACCGCTGAAACAACTGTTATGACGACTGTCGCTGCCGTTGAAGAAGAAACCGTCAGTGAAACCGTAACAGAGACAACGACCGCTGCGGTGCAGACTACTGCCGCGCCGACAACAGTGCCTCAGACTCAGCAGGAGGTTGTAACCGAAGCACCCGAAATAACGGGCGTAAAGACAATTACGGACGGCAACAAAACCGTCGTTTACCCTCTTGCGCTTGAAAGCGTTCAGAAAACCTACCCTGTTATATCCTGGGCCAACGGCACGGGCTGTCCGACTCAGTTATATGCAAAACTGCTTGAAGCTATCGCAAACGGCGGATATATAGTTGTAGCGGACTCAAGCGTAATGTCGGGTGACGGCACGGCGCAGATTGACTCTGTTAACTATATTCTCAACAAAAACTCCGATTCATCAAGCGTGTTTTACAACAAGGTCGATACCTATGCCATAGGCGTTTGCGGTCAGTCGCAGGGCGGCAGAAGCTGTATCAATGCCGCGCAGAAGGATTCGAGGATTCGTTGCGTCGTTTCAATCGCGGGAGCTTCAACCGCCGACGAAGCGCGCGGACTTTCAGTCCCCTGCTTCTTCATCACGGGCACCTCTGATAATATAGTCGATTCTTCGAAATGGTGCAAACCGTCCTACGACGCGGTTACAGGCAGGGCCGCCTATGCTTCTATTGTCGGCGGCACTCACCTTTCGTTTTCAACTCATACCGCTACGATGGCGGAATATACTGTCAACTGGTTTGACGCTTATCTTAAGGGTGACGATAACGCAAAGCAGGTCTTTTATAATGGCGGAAAGCTGTCAACGGACGGTGCCTGGACCGATTTTCAGAATAAAAACTAACGGGGTGACTGTATGAAAATAATGATACTTGCCGATGTCCATCAGCGCATGCTGGTCAATTCCCTGCGTCACAGAAGGACAATCAAAGGCCTGAAAAAAGCATTCTCAAAAATCGATTTTGACCTGGCGGTTTTTCTGGGCGACCTTATTCACGGTCCCGATTACCGTGACGACAAAGTGCGTTTCGAAAATGATTTAAGAGAAGCGCTTGACACAACCGCATGTAAGCCCTTCGCCTTTGTTTTCGGCAATCACGACGACGAGTGCGCTATGACCAAAAGCGAAATACTCGACATTATCGGCAGTTACCCGAACTCCGTTACCGACGGTGAAAACTACGTTCTGCACATGAACGGCGAAGCGCTCGCTTTCATTGACAGCGGTTCGTATTACCCGAGTGATGAAAGCTGTTACGACGTCGTAAAGCCCGAGGTATCGAATTGGATTAAGCAACAGATAAACGGAGAAAAGGCAATCGCGTTTCAACACATTATCATTCCCGATATTTACGGTGTACTCGAAAAAGGAAAGGGCGAAAGGAAACTGCCGCACGGTCGCTGCGATTACCGTTTCAGGGACGGCTTTGAGCACAGCGGACATCTTTATGAGAGCCCCTGCCCTCCGGATATAAATACGGGCGAGCTGCAGATACTCGCACCGAATCTCAAGGGAATGGTTTTCGGACACGACCACACGAACGATTTCGAGTGTTATCTCGAGGGCGTTAAGATAATTCAGTGTCAGGCGTCGGGCGTGAACTGCTACGAATATCCGCAAAGACCGACGGTAAAGCTGCTTGACACCGAGACTATGACAACGCGGAAAATCAGAATATAATATTTAAGCGGAGCACGCCTTGTGCCCCGCTGTTTTTATAATCTTATTTTTCAAACGGATAGACGAGGTCCATCTGCTTTCGGCACTCGTCCATAATGCGCATGCAGTCGCGCGTAGCATTAAACGGAATGTAATCGGACTCGGTTTTGCCGCTTCGTATTTCCTCGGTGACACGGGTGAATTCGGTCAGGTAGTCAGTTTTTCCTCTGAAGGTTCTATTACCGCGTTTAGATTTCATTTTTGCCTTTCCTGCAACATGGAAAAACGGCATATTTATTTCGCCGTCACTGCCGGTTACAGTCAAGCCCTCTTTAAGCTTTGAGAGTGACATTTCAAGCGTGCAGTCGAAGCTGCCGTAGCCGAGCACGACGGTTTCCGCTACGTCGATACCGTTCTGTACAGTTCCATTGCAACTTACCGTTTCGGGATAACCGAACAGATTATAGCAATAGGTAATCGGATATATGCCGACGTCCAGCAGCGCGCCGCCCGCTGTCTCGGGTGTGAGAACACGCGAGTTTTTGCTCATCATAAGTCCGGGGAATGAATAGTCGATATGAACGTTCTTAATCTCGCCCAGACTGTTCTGTGATACCCATTTCTTAACAGTCAGTGCCACATCGGAAAACCAGGTCCACATAGCCTCGCAGAAATAGACGTTGTTCTCTTTGGCAGTTTTAATCAAGGTGTCGACCTCGGCAACACTGACTCCGACGGGCTTTTCACAGAGTACGGGAAAACCCGCCTTCATAGCCATAACCGAATACTCCAGATGCGAGGTGTGAGGTGTTGCGATATACACGCCGTCAAAGTTTCCGCTTTCAAGCATACTGTCGAAGCTTTCAAAAACATCCGCCTTATACTTTGAGGCGAACGTCTTTGCCTTTTCATAGTTTCTGGAATAAACTGCGGTGATGCGGTGGTTGCCTTTGGTAATGCTGCGCGCGGTAGCCTTTGCAATATTGCCGCTGCCGACGTAAGCCCATCTGAAATCGTCCATAGTGCTCCTCCTGAAATGCAATCTGAAATGCTTCCGTTTCATTATTTTCTTATGCCTTTTTTACAGCATATTCTTAATCGGTTTTATTTCTTTTACATTATCAAAGCCGTAGAATTTAACGGCGTTTTTGCCAAGGAATTTCAACTTGTCCGCTTCGCTGATTTCATTTGTTTTAAGCACAAAATCAAAGCTCATTTTATAGGTTATTTCAACCATTGTTCTCGGGTAGTCGCTGCCCCACATAAGCTTATCGAAGCCGCAGATATCAGCCGCTTCGTTGATAGCCCTGACTGCCGAGGGATAGGGATAAAACTCCGAATTGAACAGCCAGGTTATACCGCCCGATTCGACGAAAACATTTTTGCTGCGCGCGAGCTTTATCTGCTCGGTCCAGCCGTCAGTCGTCACCATACCGAAGTGACCTATCGCAATTCTCAGATCGGGCAGATGACCGATTATTTCGCGCAAGGACGCGGTCTGCTTATCGCCGTCGGCAAGGTCGATTGAAACAAATTTGCCCGCGTCATTTGCCGCCTTGAAAACTTCAAAATGCTTAGTCAGATCCTTTTCGTCAAGCTTGCAGGCGCAAAGCTTTATTCCGTCGAAGCCGTCAAGAGTATAAGGCATACCCTCATCGTAAAGAGAGCAGATTTTAATGCGATCGGGGAACTTTGCCTTTGCTTCAAGCAGGTATTCGTCCTGATTACCGTCAAGCACCTCCTGCGTCATTACGGCACCGCTGACACAGGCATAGTCCATATTTGAAATCAGCATTTCGACGTTGTTTTCACCGTCAAGCATATACGGAGGCATCATCTGACGGACCTCGCCGCCGAAGTCGCTTCTGCCGTTTTCAAGAGATTTCACGGGGCCGTTCTGACAGCGGCCGTCCTGCTTTTTCCACAGATGAGTGTGGGCGTCAATTATAATCACAACGTAACACCGTCCTTGATTTTATCCGGCATCGGAAAATTTAATAAGCAGCTTGTTAATTGAGCCGTCGTTATTGACAAGTAAATCGAAAGCTGCTTTTGCATTTTCAAAATCGTAAACGTCGGTAATCATTTTTGTCACGTCAACCGAGCCGGAAGCTACAAGGTCAATAAGAGTTTCAAAGTCGCGGGTGAAGGCGTTACGGCTTCCGAAAATATTTAATTCCTTCTTGAGTATTATCGAATGAACGAAGGTAGTCTCCCTTTTTCCGTTGCCTATGAGTATGATATTGGCGCCGTGTGCAGCCTCGTCTATGCAGGCAAGGAAGGTTTCGGGCGCACCGCAGGCTTCAACGCATACGTCAAAGCTCTGACCGTCTGTAAAGTCTTTACACTTTACAGAGAAATCGTCGGTTTTGCTGTTGATTATCATATCCGCGCCGTACTCTTTTGCGAGGTTAAGTCTGCTTTCAAGCAGGTCGGCAATCGCAACTCTTGCGCCCATTGATTTTGCCCTTAAAAGTGCGAACAGACCGATAGGTCCCGCGCCCATAATCAGCAGGTTGTCACCTTTTTTAACCTCAGCTCTCGAAAGAGCGTGAGCGCTTATCGAAAACGGTTCAATGAGAGCCAACTGTTTTCCGTTAAGACCCTTGCCGTCAATCAGTCTTTCAACGGGTATGGTGATATATTCCTGAAAGCTGCCGTCCCGCTGAACGCCCATAGTCTGATTATCGTGGCAGGCATTGACGATACCGCGTTTGCAGGCGTAGCACTCGCCGCAGTTGAAATACGGGTTGCAGGTGATTATATCTCCCGCCTTGAAGCCCTTACCGTTTTCAGGCACGCTGACTATCTGCGCCGAGAATTCGTGACCGGGAATACGCGGGTAGGTCGTGAAGGGCTGATTGCCCGTAAACGAAGCCACATCCGCGCCGCAGATACCGCAGTAAAGCACTCTTAAAAGTGCTTCGCCTTCCTTTGCGACTGGCTTTTCCTTTTCAATTATTCCTATTTCATAAGGTTTTGTAATCTGAATTGCCTTCATACTTATCTGTCCTTGTCAATGTATTTTTCGTTCCAGATAACCGCAGTTTTCAGCGGTGCGGCCTTGGAATAGATTTTGTTTACGTAAGCGTCAATCGGATCCGAGATAAATTCGTCCTTGTCGATAAGGCGCACAAGCTCGTCGAATCTGCTCTGACAAAGTATCTCAATAGCGGTCTGCATATGCTTCTGAGTGAAGTTTATCGACGAGAGAATCACGTGATTTCTGAAGCCGAAGGGCATTGTGTCAAAGCTGACCTTTGGGCCGAGTGAAAAGCTGTCGTAAATACCGTTGCAGCCGAGCACGCCGTATTCAAACGCAATTCTCGATTCGACCTCGTTGCCGCTGGTGCCGACAAATACGCTTGCAGTTGAGCCGAAGAACGCCTTTATCTTTTCTGCAATATCAGCCTCATCAAGTCCTGCAACGCTCATATAGTCCGCGCTGACTGTGTCTTTTGCAAAAATCGCTTTTTCCGAGTTTTCATCACTTCGTGCGACAAACAGAATCCTCGCGTCGGGATGATGGCGGCGTATCTGGTCACCGATAAAAAGCCCCGTTGTGCCTAAGCCGTAGATTACGGTATTCCTGAACGTTTCGTTCTCGGCGGTCTTTCTCGCCGTCGTTTCGTCACACTTGTCGCGCGCCATAATTACGCGGAAATTCTGCGCCGAGCCTATGTCGCACATTCTCTCATGCTGGAAAATAGCGCAGGCATAAGGATCGCTGAACACAAGCCTTTTCGCCACCGAAAGCGGCAGCTTATCGAGCTTTTCGTACTCGGCAGGAATATGCAGAAGCATATCGGGATTGAAGTAATTCCTGTCGCTGAAAAGTCCGTCTGCGCCGTCGCAGCCATATTCAAAATAGCTTTCATCCTCGGTAAAACGCGTCGGGTCGACACTGTCGCCGCCGCGGATAAGCACAATGGCAAAACGCTTTTCCGAGGGCACGTAAACCACGCCCTCGTGACCGTTGATAAGTCTCTTTTCACCTTCGGGAAACTTGGCGTCAAGCTCTGAGCGTGAACCCATTTTCATAAGCTCAAAGTCCGTTCCGCAAAAGCCGCAGAACACGGGTATCGCCTCAACGCCCTCTTTCGCCTGCTCGCCGCGAAGCCGCTGACGCGGAGGATTTATAAGATTGATTTCTCCGTATCTCAACGGCTCTTTTTCGTCGTTTACGAAGTAGGTTGCATTCGTTTTCACGTTCAACGCTCCTTATCCTTTATGCTATCATTATACAGCACAAATTCCGTTAATAAAAGAGTTATTTTTATATAACAAATGTTACTTGAAAAAAAAATATATTGTGATACAATACATAAGGCTTCAGGAAAGAAGGAAATGTATTAATGGAAACTTACTCCATATTCAAAAGTCTTTGTATAATAGTAATTACGGCCAAGCTGTTCGGCATTATAGCGCGTAAACTCAAAGCGCCTCAGGTCGTCGGTGAAATACTCGCTGGCGTTGTGCTCGGACCGAGCCTTCTCGGTTGGGTGGCGCAAACCGATTTTCTGACGCAGATGGCGGAAATAGGCGTTGTACTGCTTATGTTCTCGGCAGGGCTGCAGACCAATCTCAAGGACCTCGTACGTACGGGCGCAAAGGCGTTTTTAATTGCCTGCGCGGGTGTGTTCGTGCCGCTTGTCGGCGGAACACTGCTGTACTTCGCGTTCTACGGAGTATCGCCGTGGGGCAGTCCCGAATTTTACAAGGCGGTATTTATCGGCGTTATAATGACCGCAACGAGCGTCAGCATCACCGTTCAGACCCTCAAGGAGCTCGGCAAAATCGGCACTGTTGTCGGCACTACGGTTTTAAGCGCCGCCATAATCGACGACGTTATCGGTATTATCGTGCTGACCTTTGTAATCGGTATCAACGGCGGCGAGGTAAAGCCGCTGACGGTTGTATTGAAGACCGTGCTCTTCTTCGTATTCGCGCTCGTTTTAGGCTATGTCATTTATAAGGTTTTCCGCTTTACGGACAAGATGTGGCCTCACACAAGACGTATTCCCATTATGGGACTTGCGATATGCTTCGGTCTCGCGTTTGTCGCAGAACGCTTTTTCGGCATCGCAGACATCACGGGCGCTTACGTCGCGGGTATAATACTCTGCAGTGTTCACGACTCGGACTATATAGCCGAGAAAATGGATATATCGTCGTATATGCTTTTCGGACCGATTTTCTTCGCGAGTATCGGACTTAAGACCGATCTTGAGAAAATCTCGCCCGAGCTTATTCTGTTCGCGGTCGGTTTCGTTATAGTCGCTATGGTGTGTAAAATCATCGGCTGCGGCGCAATGTCGAAGCTCTGCAAATTCAACAACAACGACTCGCTTAAAATCGGTATCGGTATGATGACGCGCGGCGAGGTTGCGCTTATCGTGGCGCAGAAGGGTCTTTCGAGCGGAATAATCCCGTCGTCGTATTTCACGCCCGTCATTCTGCTGATTTTAACCTCGTCAATTCTAACGCCTATAATACTCAAAACGCTCTACGCAAAAGAGAAAAAGAAGCAGGCATAGATTTTCATAAACAAACCAAAAAGCTCCCATACGGGAGCTTTTTATTGTATCTGTTCTAAGTGATAATGTTTAAGGAGATTACAGCAAAACAAAAAGGACAAGCTTGCGCTTGTCCTTTTATTAGTGTTATTAGCGAATTAATTATTCGTTGATAGCGATAACAACGCCTGAACCAACCGTTCTGCCGCCCTCACGGATAGCGAAACGAAGGCCTTCCTCGATAGCGATAGGAGTGATAAGCTCAACGTCCATCTCTACGTTATCGCCGGGCATGCACATCTCAGTGCCTGCGGGAAGAGTGATGATACCGGTTACGTCGGTAGTTCTGAAATAGAACTGGGGACGATAGTTGTTGAAGAACGGAGTATGTCTGCCGCCCTCGTCCTTAGTAAGAACGTAAACCTGACCTCTGAACTTGGTGTGAGGATGAATTGAACCGGGCTTGGAAAGAACCTGACCGCGCTCAATACCTTTTCTGTCAACACCACGAAGGAGTGCGCCGATGTTGTCGCCTGCCTCAGCGTAATCGAGGATCTTTCTGAACATCTCGATACCGGTAACAACTGTCTTTGACTTCTCGTCCTTAAGACCAACGATTTCAACTTCTTCGCCGAGCTTAAGCTGTCCACGCTCAACTCTGCCGGTAGCAACCGTACCACGGCCTGTGATGGTCATAACGTCCTCAACAGGCATAAGGAACGGAAGGTCAGCCTTACGGTCGGGAGTGGGGATATAGCTGTCAACAGCGTCCATGAGTTCCCAGATGCACTTAACGTCATCAGAGTTAGGATCGTTTGACTCAAGAGCCTTAAGAGCTGAACCCTTGATGATCGGGCAGTCCTCATCAAACTCATACTCAGCAAGAGTCTCACGAACTTCCATCTCAACGAGCTCAAGGAGTTCGGGATCGTCAACCTGGTCAACCTTGTTAAGGAAAACGATGATTGCCGGAACGCCAACCTGTCTGGCAAGAAGAAGGTGCTCCTTGGTCTGTGCCATCGGGCCGTCGGTAGCAGCGATAACGAGGATCGCGCCGTCCATCTGAGCAGCACCGGTGATCATGTTCTTAATGTAGTCAGCGTGGCCGGGGCAGTCAACGTGAGCATAGTGACGAGCGTCAGTCTCATACTCAACGTGAGCAGTATTGATTGTAATGCCGCGCTCTCTCTCTTCGGGAGCCTTATCGATGTTAGCGTAGTCAACGAAGTCAGCCTGACCCTTAGAAGCGAGTGTCTTGGTGATAGCAGCTGTTAATGTGGTCTTACCGTGGTCAACGTGACCGATAGTACCGATATTAACATGGGGTTTGGTTCGGTTAAAATGTTCTTTTGCCATTAGAATTTTCCTCCTTAAACAGTGGATAAAAATTGTTTAATTAATCTGCCGCAAAATATTTTATCAAAAACTTGTTAAAATATCAAGCGTTTTTATAAAATTATCATTCTTTCTTGGATCTTTCGCTGATAATTTTCTCTGAAATTGACTTCGGAACCTCTTTATAGCCGTCGGGCTCCATAACGTACTGACCTCTGCCCTGTGTCTTGGAACGAAGGTCGGTGGCGTAGCCGAACATCTCGGACAGCGGAACGTGAGCATTAATCTGCTTAACGCCCGAGCGATCCTCGAAGCCCTGAATGTCGCCTCTCCTCGAGTTGAGGTCGCCGATAACGTCGCCCATATATTCCTCGGGAACGATAACTACAACCTTCATAATAGGCTCAAGGATAACGGGGTTTGCCTTCTTGGATGCATCCTTGAATGCCATAGAACCGGCAATCTTGAACGCCATTTCGGAAGAGTCAACCTCGTGGTACGAACCGTCGAAAAGAGTTACCTTAACGTCAACTACGGGGTAGCCTGCGAGAACACCGGCCTGCATTGCGCCCTGAATACCCTGATTGGTGGGCTCAATGTATTCCTTGGGAACTGCACCGCCGACGATGTTGTTGACGAACTCGTAACCGCCGTGGGGGTTGGGCTCAATGTTGATCTTAACGTGACCGTACTGGCCCTTACCGCCTGACTGACGGGCGTACTTGGTATCGGATGTGGCGGCAGCTCTGATGGTTTCCTTGTAGGCAACCTGAGGCTTACCGACATTTGCCTCAACCTTGAATTCACGAAGCATTCTGTCAACGATAATTTCAAGGTGAAGCTCACCCATACCGGCAATAATAGTCTGACCCGTTTCCTCGTCAGTGTAGCACTTGAAGGTGGGATCCTCCTCAGCAAGCTTCTGAAGCGCAATACCCATCTTTTCCTGACCTGCCTTAGTCTTAGGCTCGATGGCAACGCGGATAACAGGATCCGGGAAGTTCATCGACTCAAGGATAATGGGATGCTTCTCGTCGCAGAGAGTGTCACCGGTAGTGGTGTTCTTAAGACCTACCGCTGCGGCAATATCGCCGGAATAAACGGTTTCAAGGTCCTCTCTGTGGTTAGCGTGCATCTGAAGGATTCGTCCCATTCTCTCTCTGCCGTCCTTGACGGAGTTATAAACGGTCGAACCTGCATTTAATGTACCCGAGTAAACTCTGAAGAAGCAGAGCTTGCCGACAAACGGGTCCGTAGCAATCTTGAACGCAAGAGCCGCGAACGGTTCGCTGTCGGAAGAATGTCTCTCTTCCTCGTTGTCGTTATCGGGATTGACGCCTTTGATTGATTCAACGTCCGTCGGAGCGGGCATATAGTCAACTATAGCGTCGAGAAGGGGCTGAACGCCCTTGTTTCTGTAAGAAGTACCGCAGGTGATCGGCACCATTTCGTTGGCAATGGTAGCCTTACGGATGATTCTCTTGATATCGGCTACGGAAGGCTCCGTTCCCTCTTCAAGATAAGCCATCATAAGGTCCTCGTCGTTTTCAACGACCTGCTCAATGAGCTTGGTGCGGTATTCCTGCGCCAACTCCTTCATGTCATCGGGAATAGGCTCGCGGCGGACATCTTTACCGAGATCGTCGTAATAAATCTCAGCGTCCATCTCTACGAGGTCAACAATTCCCCTGAAGGTGTCTTCAGAGCCGATGGGAAGCTGGATAGGTACAGGATTGCACTTAAAGCGCTCATCAACCATGTTGAGAACTCTGTAGAAATCCGCGCCCATAATATCCATCTTGTTAACATAGATCATTCTGGGTACTTTGTACTCATCAGCCTGACGCCAAACGGTCTCTGACTGGGGCTCAACACCGCCCTTGGCGCAAAGTACGGTAACCGAACCGTCAAGCACGCGTAATGAACGCTGTACCTCAACGGTGAAGTCAACGTGGCCGGGAGTGTCGATTATATTGATACGATGCTCTTTCCAGAAACAGGTGGTAGCGGCAGAAGTGATGGTAATACCTCTCTCCTGCTCCTGCTCCATCCAGTCCATGGTAGCGTCGCCGTCATGTGTTTCACCTAACTTGTGGTTAACACCCGTGTAAAACAAAATTCTTTCCGTAGTGGTAGTTTTACCGGCGTCGATGTGAGCCATAATACCAATATTTCTTGTTTTTTCAAGAGATACCTTTCTTGGCATACTTTCCTCCAAAGATTAAATGAATCGGTAAAATTACCATCTGAAATGTGCAAAAGCCTTGTTTGCTTCTGCCATTCTGTGGGTCTCTTCACGCTTCTTGAATGCAGCGCCTGTCTCGTTGACAGCGTCCATAATCTCGTTGGCAAGTCTTTCCTTCATCGTTCTTTCCGAACGGCCACGAGCGTAAAGAGTGATCCAGCGCAGGCCCAGAGTCTGTCTTCTTTCGGGACGAACCTCCATGGGAACCTGATAGGTAGCACCGCCTACACGGCGAGCCTTAACCTCGAGAACAGGCATAACATTCTCCATTGCGGCATCAAATACCTCCAACGGCTCCTTGCCTGTCTTCTCAGCGATAATGTCGAAAGCATCATAGACGATTTTCTGTGCAACGCCCTTCTTACCGTCGAGCATAACGCTGTTGATAAGCCTTGTTACAAGCTTTGAATTGTAAAGCGGATCCGGCAAAACGTCACGTTTTGCGATCTGGCCTCTTCTTGGCACTTCGCTTCCCTCCTTCATATTAATGATATCATAGGTACTCGGACAAAACCCGTGGTGCCGACAAAAAGGCGCATACTATATATAATACACACACCTTATCGGCATGATTCTGTCTTTAATTGGTTATAAGGTCTGACTAACCTTATTTCTTGGCGGCCTTGGGTCTCTTGGCACCGTACTTGGAACGCGCCTGCATTCTGCCGGTAACGCCCTGAGTATCAAGTGTTCCTCTGATGATGTGGTAACGCACACCGGGAAGATCCTTAACACGTCCGCCTCTGATCAGGACAACAGAGTGCTCCTGAAGATTGTGTCCGACGCCGGGAATATAGGCAGAAACCTCGATTCCGTTTGTCAGGCGAACTCTGGCAAGCTTACGAAGAGCTGAGTTAGGCTTCTTAGGTGTATCGGTCTTGACAACCGTGCAAACACCTCTCTTCTGCGGGGAAGCGTTATCAGTCATAACGTTCTTCTTCGAGTTGAGACCCTTTCCGAGTGCGGGAGCCTTTGACTTCTTAACAGATGTCTCTCTTCCGTTTCTTACGAGCTGGTTAAATGTCGGCAAGTTTTTTCACCTCCGTTAATAAATTTTTTGACAACTTGTGTCAGCAAAGAGAACACCTTTTATATAAATAGTATATAAGGGTATTCCCTTTGCTCGCACAATCAAAGATTTTACCATTGAAAACCTTTGATTGTCAAGCATTATTTGATTTTGCGAATTATTCGGCGTTTACCGATTCGGTTGTAGCAGTATAGACGCTTTCAAGCTCTACGTCGCTGTAGCACTGCATACCTGTTCCCGAAGGAAGCAGTTTACCGATGATAACGTTCTCCTTAAGACCCATGAGCGGATCAACCTTGCCCTTGATAGCGGCGTCGGTAAGAACTCTTGTGGTCTCCTGGAAGGATGCGGCCGACAGGAACGAATCCGTAGCAAGCGAAGCCTTGGTGATACCGAGAAGTACCGGCTCGCAGGTTGCGGGAACGAAATCCGTGCCCTTCTGCTCGCACTCTGCCTGTGCCTTACGGTTGGCGATATTGAAGTCAACCTTCTCAACGGTTTCGCCGGGCAGGAAGTGGGTTGAACCGGGATCGACAATCTTGAGCTTTCTCATCATCTGACGGACGATAACCTCAATGTGCTTGTCGTTGATATCAACACCCTGCATACGGTAGGTTCTCTGAACTTCCTTGATAAGGTAGTCGTGAACCGCGTGGATGCCGTTGATGGCAAGTATATCGTGAGGATTGGGCGAGCCCTCGGTAAGAGCCGTGCCCTTCTTTACGTAAATCGGATTGCCGTTTTCGTCGGTTTCCGCATTGAATCTCTTATGATAGCCGTAAGGAATGAGGTAGGACTTTTCGTCCGCGGTCTCGTCGTTGGTAACAACGATATGCTCATTCTTCTTGATATCTCTGAACGAGATACGGCCGTCGATTTCAGAAAGGATAGCGAGAGTCTTGGGCTTTCTGGCCTCAAAGAGCTCTTCAACTCTGGGAAGACCCTGAGTGATATCCTGACTCGATGCAGCACCGCCGGTGTGGAAGGTACGCATCGTAAGCTGAGTGCCGGGTTCGCCGATTGACTGAGCGGCGATAATACCGACAGCCTCACCGACTGTAACGGGGCCGCCTGTCGCAAGGTTCGAGCCGTAGCATTTGATGCATACGCCGTGCTCGGATTCGCAGGTAAGAAGTGAGCGAATCTTGATCTTACGGTCGTCGGGATTCTTTCTTGCGTTAACCTTATCGGCAACAAGAGTAGCTTCCTCGTCGCCCATCATAACGTCCTTGGAAACAAGTACCTCGCCGGTCTTTTCGTCGACGAAATCCTCGAGCAGATATCTGCCGGTAAGTCTTTCCTTAAGGCTTTCGATAAGCTCGTTGCCTTCCTTGATATCGTAAACATCGATACCGTCGTGGCAGTGGCAGTCTTCCTCGCGGATGATAACATCCTGCGAAACGTCAACGAGACGTCTGGTAAGATAACCCGAGTCAGCGGTACGAAGAGCCGTATCTGCAAGTCCCTTACGAGCACCGCGCGAGGAGATGAAGTACTCAAGTACGTTCAGACCTTCACGGTAGTTAGCTCTGATGGGAACCTCGATAACCTGACCTGCTGTGTTGGCAATAAGTCCTCTCATGCCGCACAGCTGACGAAGCTGGGATTCCGAACCTCTGGCGCCCGAGTCAACCATCATATAAATCGGATTGGTCGTGCCGAGATTTTCCTTAATACCCTTGGAAACCTTATCTGTAATATCGGTCCATACGTCGATGACGTACTTTCTTCTCTCAGAGTTACTCAGAAGACCCT
>JAEEUJ010000079.1 GCA_016290515.1 Clostridiaceae bacterium | reverse complement strand
GGATGTGCCTTTACATAGGCACGGCTCTTGTCTGCGCCATAGTCGGAGCTAAGGCATATACCTTACTTCCCATCGGAGCATTTCTATGCTTCCTTATAGGCAGCTCTTCCCTTTTGCTCGGAGCCGCCTTCCTGCGTGTAGGAAAGACAAAGAGATACTTCCACGCGGTCTTTCATATTTGCATTGATATAGGTCTTGCCGTGTATTTTATCGGCATTTCAAAGTATTGCTTTAAGCTGTTAATTTTATAAAAACCTTTTCAAACTATTTGAAAGGAGAAGAAAATGCAGAAGCCAAAATACTGCTTCGGTGATTTTGAATATTCATGTTTGGAAAAAGGACTGACGACGGACTTCCTATTATTTCAATAGGTGTTGTTATTTGTGATAGTAAACTGCAAGTAATGGATACGTTCTATAAAACAGTTAAGCCATTAAAAAACGAAGTCCTTTCCGAAAGATGCATGGAATTGACGGGACTTACACAGGAAGAAGTTGATAGCTCAGAGGATTTTGATGCCGTCTGTGCTGAATGCTTAAATTTCATAAGCAAATATAATCTTGATAATATACTGATTTGGGGACAAGGGGATCACATCTCTGTTAAATATGATTTCAAACTCCACAGAGAAAAAGAATTACCGTATTCAAATATCAAATCACTAAAAAAGCGAATGATAGACATTGAGCCGTATTTGATGAAAAAAGTTAACCTACACTGTAATATGGGTTTAAAAAGATTACAGAAAATGTTCTCGATAAAGGCAAATGATTTAGTTGAACACAACGCATTGAGTGATGCGATTCTCTTATCCAGACTTTTCTATGTGTTGACAAGAACAAATCTAAACAATCAACATGAATATCAGGAAGAACGAGGATGATGAGCAAAACGATTAAAGGGACTGCGAAAGCAGTCCCTTTAGCTTTTTATTCATTTCAGTCTGCAATAAGATGCAGCTTGCAGCTTTCGCCGTCTTCATGCGGCCAGCCCGTCAATTCAAGTCCTGCGTACATCAGCAGCGCACCCGAAAAGCGCTCGCCCGTCTGCTCAACGGTATAAATCTTATCGGGGTCAAGTCCCTGAAGCTTCAGATGCAGAAGGGTGTTTTCCTCCTTGCGCATACGAACAACGGTTACAAGCGCTTCCCGTTTGTCCTGAGAAATGAAGGACCATGCGCAGTAAAATGCGTTGTCCCACGGACAGACAAGACGGTAAAGATTTCCGCTGTGAATGAGGTCATAATACTTGTGATATTCCTTGACCTGTTCTTTCACAATATTGCGGTCTTCTTCGCTGAGCTTATTCGGGTCAAGCTCATATCCGAACGTTCCCCAGAGCGCAACGTCGCCCTTTGTGCGGTAGCCTGTACGCTCGCAGGCGGAAACGTGTGCACCCATTGATGAAGCGGGATAGCAAAGAGAAGTGCCGAACTGAATATTGAGTCTTTCAATAGGATCGGTGTTGTCGCTTGTCCATATCTGCGGTGAATAATAAAGCATACCGGGGTCGAAACGTCCGCCGCCGCCCGAGCAGTTCTCAAGAAGCAGGTCGGGATATTCGCTGACAAGTCTGCCCTGAAGCTCGTAAGTGCCGAGCACAAAGCGGTGGAAGAATTCGCCGCTCTGCTCAGTCGGAAGAAGCGCCGAGCCCGCCTCGCTTAAATTGCGGTTGAAATCCCATTTAACGTAGTCTATCGGATATTTGCCGAGAACGCTCTGTATCTGCGAGAATATGTTTTCACGGACGTCTTTGCGTGAAACGTCAAGTACGTACTGCTGTCTTGCGATTGACGGCTCCCTGCCCGCCACGTGAACGCACCAGTCGGGATGCGCACGGTAAAGCTCGCTGTCGGGAGAAATCATTTCCGGCTCATACCAGATGCCGAATTTCAGTCCCATAGCGTGAACGCTGTCAACGAGCCGTCCGAGGTCGAGCTTTTTCTCGTTTACAAACCAGTCGCCGAGACTGTTGGTGTCGTCGTTTCTCTTGCCGAACCAGCCGTCATCCATAACGAGCATTTCAATACCGAGTTCCTTTGCGCGTTCGGCAAATGAAATCAGCTTGTCAGTATCAAAGTCAAAGTATGCCGCCTCCCAGCTGTTGATAAGCAGAGGACGCTTTTCCTTCTGCCATCTGCCGCGGATAAGATGCGTATCATATAAGCGGTGGAAGGTGCGGCTCATACCGCCCAAACCTTCAGCCGAGAAAACGTGAACGGCTTCGGGAGTGATAAAGCTCTCGCCGGGATTCAGCTGCCAGCCGAAATCTTCGGGGTTGATTCCCGTTACAATTCGGGTTGTTGCATCGTGGTCAACCTCTGCGGTTATAACATAGTTTCCGCTGTAGATAAGGTTAAAGCCGTAAACGTTGCCGTTGGTTTCCGTTGCGCCGTTTTCAATAAGCGCCGCAAAGGGATTGTGAGCGTGAGAGGATGAGCCTCGCTTACTGCGAATCCCCTGCAAGCCGTGAGCAAGAGGTCTGCGCTCAAGTTGTCTTTCTTTTGCGTGTCTGCCCCAGAGAGTAATCAGGTCGTAATCCATTGACGGTAGGTCAACGCTGCTGCTCAAAGCACATTCAAGCTTCACGGCTTTTTCGCCCTTGTTTGTAAAACGGACGTGCTTTGAAATTGCATCGCAGTCGGCAAAAACAGTATATACAAGCACTGCTTCAACGTTTGTATAAGCGTCGCACATCGTCACCTCAAGTGTTTCGCACTGTGAGTCGTCGGTTACATACAGATGCGGAAGTCCGGGCATATCGGGTTTGCCTGAGAAAATACGGTGAGAAACATAACGCATATCCGTTACGCTGTTGCCGTCCGAGTTACGGACACTCAGAGCGGAAACCCTGAAGTCTCCCCTGCCGTTTGTCGGATATTCCATAGGCGCAACGTCCGTTGAAAAATCCGTGTATTCGGGGTCGCACGGGCTGAAGGATGCGCTCGCAAGCCTTCTTGTCAGCTGCCAGAGATTGTCATCGGGCAGACGGCGGCCGTAGTAAAGATTAAGCAAAAATCCGCCTTTCTCAATACCAAGCACATAAGAAGTGTTCGGTGTATCGAGCTTGATAGTGCGGTTTTTCTCGTTGTATGTAATCATTGACCTTACCTCCTTGGGAGTTATAAGTTTACAAGGTTATAATAGCATACAGTTAACTGCTTTGCAATTCATTTTCATTGGGTTGTGAAGATATTAAACAAAGGGGCTGCTTCGCAGTCCCTTTTATCATTTTTTCTCACGCCATATCTGCGTTCTTTTTCTTTTCCTCTGCGAATTCTTCGAGGCGTTTGCGGTTCATTTCGAAGACCTCGTCGGTCATATGCGTATAGATTTTTGCCGTTACGGATATGTCGGCGTGTCCCATAAGCTCCTTGGCAACGTTTATCGGAACTCCCGCAGCCTGGCAGTCAGTGCAGAAGGTATGGCGCAGAAGATACGGTGTCAGGTCCTCGGCTATTACGCTGTTGACGATCTTATTCCTATACACCTCAGCACCGTTTTCGATGTCCATCTCCCTGATGAAGTTCTGCCACGCACTGTAGAAGGCATCGGTATCCATTTGCTTGTCCGGACTTTTGGGCCTTGTGAACACCCACGTCTGCGACAAACCTTTGAGCTTTTGCTTTGCAAGTGCCGTCTTAAGCTGAGGCGGCATCGGCAGTATTCTGCCCGTTCCGGCCTTTGTTTTTGACTTTCCGACGGTGATTGTATTCTTCTCAAAGTCAATCCATTTCCACGTCATACGGCGGATTTCAACCGGTCGCAGTCCACAATAGAGCATCGTCAGAACCATCGGCCCGGCATAGTGCCATTCTGCGGTTCGCAGTATCATTTTTCTTTCGTCCTCGGTGATGGGACGGCGTGTATTGACAACCGTTTTCGGAAGCACAATATCATCTGCAGGATTGTCGGCAATCAGCTTCTGCTTTACAGCTTTTTTGAAAATTCTGCGCAGAGTCATCCTTACCTTTGATGCAAATATCTTCGAGTAACCGAGGAACTTATTCATAAACATCTGGCAGTCATCCTCGGTAATATCGCACAGACGCATCTCACCGAAGTACGGAATTATGTGCTTGTAGACGTATCCCTTGTAGTTAAGTTTGTTTACATCCGAGCAGTCGGCCAGCTCAATATTGAGCCTGTACCATCTGTCAGCGAACTCGCCGAAGGGCATTTCAGAGTGAGGTTTACGCTTCTTGGCATCCTCAAGTTCGAGGTAGTATTCTTTAATAAGTTCCTCGAGTTTCTTTCGGCAGTCCCTCTCGCTTTTCTTCGATCGGGCAGTGATAACATCATACTTTCCGTACTCATTTTTGATGCGTTTTGTCATTCGCCAGCAGATAAAGTTACCTTTCTTATCATACAAACCGTACTTGATTTTTTCCTGTTCGGGCATAATTTTCACTTCCTTTCAAGCACACACAATACCACACGTTTTTCGAAATATCCAGCACTAATTGAAGATTTTTTCAACAACATCGCGGACATAGAATTTTTTAATTCCGCATACCGTTGCCGGTTCCATCTCGGAAGTGATTTTGCGGGCGGTCTCACGGCTCACGCCGAGCACCTCCCCCACCTCTTTTACATTAAGAAAACGTCCGTACTGAGCCGAGATTTCCCTTGCAATTTCATCAAGTTCCTTCTTTGTTTTTGCCATAATATCACCTGCTTTTCTTATTCATATCTGACTGCAATATCTTCAAATTTAATCTTACCTTTTGTGTCCTTTACGTCCTTAACACAGATTCCTCTGAGCCAGTTAAGTTCATCTTCATCAATCTCGTTTGTGTATGCAACGATGTGCATAAGCATTGATATTTCAACGGCAAGCTTGAACATTACACTCGATATTCTGCTTGCGCCG
This sequence comes from Clostridiaceae bacterium, assembly GCA_016290515.1. GTDB lineage: Bacteria > Bacillota > Clostridia > Oscillospirales > Acutalibacteraceae > Fimenecus. Next base: position 4,385 of record JAEEUJ010000079.1, on the reverse strand, counting down.
TATGCAGTTTTTTTATCAATAACCTCAGACAAAGCCGGAGCAAGAAGCTCGGCATAATTCCCTCCGTCCAGCCACGACGTATACATTTTCACCGCTTTTGAAACGAATTCACTGCGTGAATTTGCGTCTGTAGTCTCGACTCCGATATCAATTAATTTCTTGATTTCCGAATCTACAACGAGATTCAATCTTTCTTTTTCAAAACTCATATTTTTCTCCTTCCGTAAAAATATTAAGTCGCTAATTTGGGAGACCTTAAAAAGCCCGTCAAATCGGCAAGAGTCGGGAACAGGACACCTAAATTGACGCTAATCCGAAAAAAGCGCATACAAAATGACATCATTTTATGTTTCCGAAAACGCTGTAACAGTCGGCATTGCCGGCTGATGTATGTCTGCAAAGGCGCTAAAAGGTGCCTTGCTTTTAACCTGCTTGAAAATCGACTCTTCGAAACATGCCAAAACAAGCGCAAAACAGCACCGTCAAAAATCCCCCGAAAAAGTACAGTATTCTTCCGATTAATGCGCTTATCACATGTGCGGCCGCGTTCACGTCTGCCCAAATCACTCTCAAAAATGCCCGTAAACCGATTTTAACGATTCCTTCGGTCAGTTTGCCGTCCCCTGTTCCAATCCGCTCTGAAAGCCCTTAAATAATTGATATTCAAAATCAACTTCAAATACTGTAATAAACCTCAATCGGACATGCGTTATATAGTTTGTAATAAGATTTCAATACGGGGTAGTGCAATTAATAATCCCCCTACCTCTTAATGCACTGATAGTAATTCACGGTCTGACCGGTTTCATTATACTGATGAGTGATTTTCACAACTCCTGCGTCGGTCAGCTCTTTGAGCGCCTTATCAACAGTCGTAACGGAAATATGACAGTTGTTGCTGATAGTTGTGCGTGAAGGATATGACTCCCCGTTTCTGTCGCTGAGCTTTGAGAGATACATATACACTGCGAGCGCTCTAGGTTTGAAATTGTAATCGAAAATATCAGTCGGCACGAGAAAGAATTTTCCCTTGTCATACATAATATGCATGTTGTCATAGACGAACTTAACTCTCTTCAAAAAAATCATCTCCTCACACTAAGAACATTTGTTCGCACGTGAGGAGATTATATCATTTGTTATTCAATTTGTAAAACGGATTTGATTGAGTTAAATACCATTCGTGGGACTTTGGTGTATATATAAAAACACTAATCGTTCATTCAAACTTCATTCAAGCGAATTATTCTACCTCCTTTCGCAGTTCGGCAAACTTCTTCGCCATTGTCGGATTGCCTTTTGTCAACCTTTTAATGGTCAGGTCTTCTGCTTTCTTATTAGCCAGCCTGAGGTTGTCTTCAGAAGAAAGCAGCGCCTTCTTTATCTTTTCGAGGTGGGCAATGGACTTGTCTATCTCGTCGATTGCGGTTGAGAACTTCTCGCTCGCAATTCTGTAATTCCGACCAAACTTGTCCTTAAAGTCCTCAATCTGCGCTTCAAAATTAGTGATATCTATGTTCTGCTCACGGATGGTCGCAAGTTCCTGACGGTACTGGATAGAGTTCTCCGCCGCATTCCTCAGAATAGTGATTATCGGGATAAAAAACTGAGGACGGATAACATACATTTTCGGGTACTTGTATGACACATCAACAATACCGGTATTGTAAAGCTCGTTGTCAGCTTCAAGCATAGACACAAGCACTGCATATTCGCAGCCTTTTTCCCTGCGGTCCTTGTCGAGTTCCTTCAGGAAGTCTTCATTCTTGTGCTTCGTGGCAGTTTCGTCCATTTCGTTCTTCATTTCGAACATTATCGATATGAATTCAACGCCGTCGTCAGTCGTCTCACGGTAAATAAAGTCACCCTTGCTTCCGGTTCTTGCATCGTTATCCTTTTCAAAATAGGCATTCTGGAAGCCGGTAGCACGCAGTTTGTTAAACTCGATTTCACAGTGCTGCTCAAGACTTTCGCCAATCATCTTGGTTGACTGACGGGCCTTAAAGTCCTTGTAATATGCGATTTGCTCGTCCTTGACAGTAAGTTCATTCTTATACTTTTCTTCAAGATTTTTCTCGCTCAAGCTGTGTTCACGTTTCTCAAGCTGCAGCTTGTTTTCGAGTTCGATAATCTGCTTATCCTTTTCCTGCACGGCCTTGTTAACCGCAAGGTCGGCATTTGTTTTACCAAGCTCTATTTCGCCCTTAAGGCGTGCGATTTCGGTCTCCTTAGCGGCAATCTCCTTATCCTTGTCGGCAATTGCCTTCTCAATCTCAACCTGCTTGTCGGATTCGCCTGACTTAAGCTGTGCCTGAAGCTCGGCGATAACCTTTTCCTTAGCTGCATTTGCCTCAGCAACTGCAAGTTTTACAGCGCTCTCTTTTTCAGTGTCAAAAGAGTCCTGTCGGCTCTTGATTTCCTTTTCAAATTCTCTGTCACGTATCTGCTTAACGATAGCAGCATAGCCTGACTCGTCAACCTTAAATACTTCTCCACATTTCGGACATTTAATTTCTTTCATTGTTTGTTCTCCCTTTCTTTTCATATTATAGTTACAGTAAAATAGTTTTCACCGTTAAATAAAACACTTACTTCATAACAGTTTCGGGTATTATCAGCTCTGGCAGCTAATTCCTCCAAAGTTAATTTGTCGTCGATGTATCCTATATAGAATTTCTCGCCGTCAAACGCCCAGTATTCATCTTCCAAGACACCGCTGTCCCACTTACTCTTAATAACAAACTCTGCGCCTTGTCGCACCAGGTCCATTATCTTTTCTTCGTTTCCTGCAACCATCATGGTTCCTAAGTTGTAAACTCTTCCTGCATTTTCAGCCATAAATAAAACTTCCTTTCGTGATAAAAATATGTTAATCAATTATTTCCGGTGTCAATCATAAGCGCCACCGCCGATATGTCAAAAGGCACATAATCTTCAACCTTTTTACCTTGCTTTTCATTAAAGTCAAGGAGGGCGTCGATATACTCCATTAGCTTTTCGACCGCTTCGTCAAGGATAAAAACCTCTTTAAAATACGGGTTGGGCAATATAACCGTTTCGATAGAGTGCGTTTTGCGGTTATAAAACGCCTTGGTGCATTTAAGTACAAACGGAATTAATTTTTTCATTTCCATGGCGTTTTCCTGACTGGTTGATATAAAATTCAAATCCGGCATTTTGGAGTGCAGTTCTATTTCAGGCACTATTTTCAGATTTAAGCACGACAATTCAAAATAGTCATCATTACTCAAGTCGATTATAACAGCCATGTTGTACCTTTCAAGGTATTTTTCTTTTTTTGCGACATTGGTCGCGCCTAAAGCATTGTTCATATCAATCGTCCTTTCTTTATTTTTTTAACCGCCAAAGCTGCACAATTAATTGTATAGCTTTGAGCTATATGTAATCTCGTCATCGCCAAAATAATACATATAATCACGGTCAACCTCGTAGTCGGTGTATTCGTCAAACATAGGCTCCATGTCGGGATTGTAATATGAATCCTCAAAGACGTCCCTGCTTGACCTTACGCCGATAAGCCTCGTTTCTTCAAAGTAACGGTCATGTCTTCCGCCGCACTCGCTGGGTCCTAAAACTTCTCTTAAATTAACGTACATAAAATTACCCCTTTTCAAAAAAGTATTGATTTTGTTCTTACACTTATTTACTGTGTCGAAATTTGATGAAATTTCCAAATTTCCAAAATATTTTTAAAAACTTAAAATCTTTTACCGTACACTTATTTATTTAGTAATGATTTGGCGAAAAAATCTTACCCGTTCAATATAATCAAATCACATTTCCACCGTTCGGACTGTCGTACAGATTAGAATAGTAATAATCCATGGATAGGCCTTCCTCTTCATCAATCCGGTTCTCGTTACTGAACAGTTCATAACTGTTGTTTTCAGCTGCTGCCTCCAATATTTCTCTCAACGTTTTAGTCATAATCAAACCAACCTTTCAAATAATGATTTAGTTCTTGCATTTATTAACTGTGTTGAATATTGATGAAATTTCCAAATTGTCAAAAGTTTTTTAAAAAATTGAAAATCATTTTCGCCTTACACTTATTTACTGTGTCGGAATTTGATAGAATTTCCAATATTTAATAAAAAAGTTAAAGACCACCGAATATTCGGTGGTCTTTTTTTGATGTCTTTCCTTTTGAAAAGGGTGTAGTACGTTTCACGGCTCGGCAGACTCCAATTCATAGCAGAGGTTTCAGACCCTTACAAAAAGGGTGTAGTACGTTTCTTAGAGAAACCAAAATGGTGGAGCAGACCACAGGTTTCAGACCCTTATTAAAAGGGTGTAGTACGTTTCGCAGTAGGTATGTATGGAGATGAGTACAGAGGTTTCAGACCCTTACTAAAAGGGTGTAG
>JAEEUJ010000078.1 GCA_016290515.1 Clostridiaceae bacterium | reverse complement strand
TTTGCGGCGAGTATGCCGACGGCAACTATCAGTGAGTACTCGGAGCCTATCAGCGACTGAACGTTCTGGCTGAGCTTTTCTGCGTCGCCGTGAGACGAGAGTATGTCGAATTTCATCTTCGCCTCGTCGTAGCCGAGGGTGCGCATTCTCGCAATAAAGCTCTGCCTCATCGTCACCGAAGCGCTGTCGTTGTCAAACTGAAGTATTGCCGCGGTATATGATTGCTCGCTTTCGTGCGGACTTGTCGAGCTCGGCTCGGTCGTTTCGTTGCCGCCCTTCGTGCACGCGCAAAGCGTAAGGCACATTACAAGCAGCAGCGACAAAACTGTAAATAATAAAGACCTTCTCATTTGTTGTTGCCTTCGTTTATCTGCTGAATTTTTTCGTCGAGCTCCTTTTCCTTGAGCGCAACGTTTTCGATAAGCGACTTAAGCTTCTGCTTGAGCTTGGCTACGTCTATTGAGAGTGTGAAAAGCTTGAGCATAACTATAAAAATCGCTACGAGGAAAACGAAGTTTGACGGTGACTGAATGCCGAGAAGCTTCGTGAAAAATCCCGTAATCTGCGGGAAAACGCTGATGACTATCAATATGATGCTGATTATAATCCAGAACAGCGATTCGCCGATTTCAATCTTGTTTTTGCGTATCTGCTTGATAACGAACGCAAAGGTGAAGACGGACATTATTATCAGTAAAACTCTTAATGCAATATATATTCCCATTACTCTGCCTCCCTGTCAAACTTCTGCTTTTTGCGGAACCACTGGATGAATACTATGGACATGCACATTCTGAACATATATTCAAGCGAGCGTGTGAAATTAAGATAGCTCTTGCCCGCTACTCTCTCGCTCATCTCAACCTGAACCTCGCCGATTTTAGCGCCGCTGCGGATAAGATAGGCGAGTGTGTCGGGCTCGGGACCCAGGTCATAGTGCTTTGAGAGAAGCTCTATCATACGGCGGTTGTAAAGGCGCATACCCGAGGTTGTGTCCTTGATTTTCTTACCCGTAGTAATGAGTACGGCGGCCTCGATTACGTTGTTGCCCATCATCCTTGCCGACAGGGGCTTCTTTTCGGTAACGAAGCGCGAGCCGATTACAATGTCGAGGTTTTCCGCCTGCATCTTTTCAAGCATATCCTTGACGTAAGCGGCATTGTGCTGGCCGTCGCCGTCAAACTGAACGGCATAGTCATAGCCGTACTTCTTTGCGTATTTCATACCCGCCTTGAACGCGCCCGCAAGTCCTACGTTTTCGGGAAGCGGCAGGTAGTTGAAGCCGTTCTTCTCACAGACTGCGGCGGTGTTGTCGGTTGAGCCGTCGTTGACTACGACGTAGTCATACTCGGGGAAATCCCTTATGAGCGAGCCGACAACCCTCTCAATGTTTTCCTCCTCGTTGTAAGCGGGGATAATAAGCAATGGTTTCATATTTACACCTCTCATATAGAAACAGCGGCACACATTGCGTTGAGCATTGTGTACATGCTGATATTGACTGCGACAAACAGCGCATAGCGCTTAAGACTTTCGGGAGCGCTCAGCGATTTTGAGTAAATAACCGGAATAATAAGCGGAAGCACGGGCAGGAAGTATCGGCCCTGAACGCCGAGTATTATGGGTGAATCGCTCGGCGTCCATGCCGAGAACATTGAAAGAATTACAAGTAATGCAGTACCGCCCGCTATCATCAGCGACCAGAGTCTGTCCGTACGTCTGATATCGGGAATGAGTTCGTTCTTGTCCGAGGGAATCAGCGAGGCGGCAAGCGCAATTGTGATAATAACCGCTATGAGCTCGGAGCATTCTATCTGAAGCCAGCCTAAGGGCGAGCTTATCATTGATTCAATAAAGAAAAAATCAAATACCTTGACGGTTCTCAGCAGCATCAGTATGAATTCCTTCGGATTGGTAAAAATGAAGGAGAAGGAGTAGGTAGGCACGTCGGAGATGAGCGTAACCTCGGGCTGAGAGTCGGTGTAACCGAGAATGTTGTGCAGCTGGAAGAATACCAACGAAGCCACGGAAAACAGCGGAACGATGTATTTTGTAAAAATACGGACGCTTCGCTTATCAAATCTATCCTTGGGAATAAGCCACGTTATAAACGGTATTGCGAAGTAAACCAGTTTGCACGGAGCAAGAATTACTGAGACGACAATAAGCGGAACAGTATCCCTTACCGATATTTTCTCTTTGTTGTAAATCAGTTCAAGGCAAAGCGCAATGACGAGAAAAGCCATTGCGTTTATAAACGGGTCTGTAGAAGCAGATGCTGTCTGCTGAAGCGTAACGGGGAACAGTGCTATTATCGCCATAGCTGTTTTGCCGAACGGGATTTTTTTCAGAGCAACGGCGACTATCAGTATATAAAGAGCGATATTCAGAAGTCTCGCGAGATAATATGTGGGAACGGCGCCGAGATGAATGAGTCTGCCGAACGTAATGGCAATAATCTGCGGAGTATATACGTAAAACGGAGATGAGGTAACCTCGGCGAGTATAATCCGGACTTCTTCTGTATCGTCCGTAAACAGTTCAAAGCCGTTTATAACCTCCGTATATTTTTCGGGACCTATGTCATGGGAAAAGAACAGCGAGTCACAGTTTCTGAGCGTAATCGGTTCGTTGTTTTTGACAGCGCCCTTGCCCATAAGCTTATTGGAGTAATTGTAAGCGTTTGTGTAGTGCGTCCACTCGTCTGGTGCGCAGTTTATCGGAATAACCAGCGTAGTGATAAGCGAAAGCATAACGGCGGATATAACGAATACCCTGACGGTATCCGTTTTCTTAACCACGATTATAAGAAATGATATCAGCGGTATTACGGCACAAACCGCTGCGATAAGAGTCAGCAATCCTGCAGCCGCGGGATAATCCGCCTTTACGGGCTTGGCCGCCGCAATCACGCTGAACGCAAACAGTACCGCTCCGACTGCCGCGAGGATGAGCGACAGTATCGGATTCTGACGTTTTTTCAAGAAATTTTCAAGCTTTTCCATAAGTTCTCCGTTTACTGTATTGCCGCTGTGCCAAGTGCGGAAATTGCCGTGTAAAAGCCAAGGCTGACCGCACCGAATAACGCATAGCGCTCAATGATTTCCTTTCCCGACAGCTTATCGGTGTACGCTATCGGTATTATAAGCGGAAGCAGGGGTAAGAAGTATCTTCCCTGCACGCCGAGTACCACGGGCGAATTGTTCGGAGTCCATGCGGAGAGCATTGAGATTATAACAAGAACAGATGAGCCGGCGAATATTGCGGCGCTCATAAGCTTCTGAGTTTCTCCGACGTGAATACGCTCGGACTTGCCTGCGGTGGGTAAGAGTCCCATAACCGTCAGTATAACATAGATTACGAAAACTGCACCGGACATTCCTATCTGAAGCGAGCCGAGCGGGCTGCTGACCGTTGAAACCATATAGTAATAGACATTTTCCTTTAACGTCCTGAGCATCAGGATAATAAAGTCTCTGGTGTTTGTGAAAATATAATAAACGGAATATGTCGGGGTGTCCGAGAATGCCGTGCCCGTGGTCTGATTGTCAAGATTTACGGACAGATGGCGGAACTCAAGAATTATCAGAGCAGCCACCGAGAGTATCGGAACTGCAATTTTAGTCAGCAGTCTGAGCGGCTTTGACTTAATGTTTTGTTTTGGAATGAGAAGCGCCATAAACGGTATCGCGAAATAAACCAGTTTGCAGGGAGCGAGCATTACACTCATCACAAGAAAAGCTATTATCTCGCCTGCGGATATCTCCCGCCCGGAATAAATCATACTCAGAACGCTTGCAGTCAGAAGAAACGCTGCGGCGTTGATGAATGCGTCGGATGACATAGACGCCGCCTGCTGAAGCGACATCGGAAAAACGCCGATTATTGCAAGTGCAGTTTTTCCGAAGGGCATCTTTTTAATTGCAAGATACAGCAAAAAAAGATATAACCCGAGGTTCAAAAACCTCGCCAGATAATAAGTCAGCGTACCGCTCAGATGAAGCAATCTGCCCGCCGTTATTCCGATTATCTGCGGAATATATACGTATACGGGCGACGTGTTGACAATAATTACCTGAATCTGAGTAAGCTCTCTTTCTTCTTCGTTTGCAAAAAATCTGAAATTGCCGAATGAGTTGACGTATTTTCCCGAGTCAACGGTAGGCGACGTGTTGTTAAGGTCGCCCTTGCGCATATAAATCCGTTTGTCGCTGTTTCGCCCGCCGAGTCCAAGAATTATATTGGAGTAATTATAGGCTGTGTCGAAATGCGTGAATTCATCCGGAACGGAATTCGGAGGAATTACAACACTTATGATTGCGGCGAGTATCAGCGCAAAGACGATTAAGGTCTTTTGCTTGTCCGTTTTCAGTACAATGAAAAGAATATATGCCGCAATTGAGCCTGCGCAGGCGGCCGGCACTATGAGCTTAACCATAAGACTTAGCTTGGGATGCGCCGCAGCTACGGGATTGGCGTACATTCTGTATGTGAAGAATATGACAAGACCGCTGATGAATATAAGAATCAGCAGGGCAATAATGTGGCGCCCCTTGTGCAGCAATTTATCCGTCTTTTCCATAATATCCCCTTTTCTTTTACAGTTAAAGATTGTTACTGTCCTGACTCTTTGAATAAGTCTTGATAAGCAGCTTGGCAACTGGCTTCGAGTGGAAATGCAGGAGCATTTCGTAGTCCTCTTTCGTGCGGCTGTTGTCGTTTATCAGGTCCGAGGTCGTTGACTCGTCGTGCACCCGGTGGCACATCTGCTGAGCGTCGGTGTATGCGAAGCTTCCCTTTATGTTAGAAAGCCTTTCCCACTGCTGCCAGTCTATATTGCTGCCGAAGTCGTTGGTGAAGGGCGATGCGCCGACCTTGTCCCTGACGTATGTTACGGCGGGGCAGCAGATCGGATTGCCGTACGCAATAACCAACCTCTTGAAAAAACGGGCCGACGAATTGACTTTAAGCGGCGAGAGCATAAGCTTCTTGATTTTCAGGTTGCGGTTTTTGTAAACCTTTTCGCCGTCGCGAAGCTCGGCATAGTGACAGAAGCCCATAATCGGATCCTTCGCCTTATTGAGCGCCTCAAGTATAACCTTCAGGTAATCCTCAAGATAGGTGTCGTCCTGATGGGCTATCGTGACAAGCGGTGTTTCCGCGCAGTCGTAGGCGAAGTTCCAGTCGCCGCCGATGCCTTTGATGCCGTTATTAATAAAGATTTCGATACCGTGCTTTTCGCAAAGCTGAGAGATGTATTCGTTGGGCGTCGAGGTGGCGAGAATTATTTTTGATTTCACGCTCTGATTCTCAAGCGAAACGATACATTCCTCAAGATAGCTGCTCTGCTTATAAGCACAGATTACAAACGTATGGTCATTAGCCGTGTATTGCATTTTCATCCTCCTGCGTTTCGTTCGCCCGCACCTTTCCAGATGTCTTAAGACAAATCAGGAATACCGCGAACAACAGTATGAACAGTGACGACGTGATTACGAGATACGCGAAAATCGCGCCCGTAAAGCCGTAATTCTTAACCAGCAGATTCGGTACGAACAGCGCGATTACAAATGCGCTGATATATGCGATAAGAGCGTGACGCTGCTTTCTGATAACTGCCAGAAGCACTATCGTCAGCGAGCTTCCCGCAGAGAAGCCGCCGCCAATAAGCAGAATCATAAACAACGCTCTGTATTCGTTTAAGTTTGTATGGTAAAGCAGATTGAGCACCGGTATTCCCAAAAGCCAGCCGCCGCAAAGGGCCGCAATAAGAACCGCTATAATCCAGCCGTAGAGCATAAGCACCGTTTTGCCGAAGCCCTTGTAGTTCTTGCTTGCCCATTTCTCCGAGAGCGGAACCATCTGAGGCCGGAACATAAACATACTCATAAGGTTTATGATAAATGCGGGCATTACAAGGTAACCGTAATGCGACTGGTCAACCTCGGTAAGATATCTGTCAATAGCGTATTTCGGGGTATTGAAATTATACTGATTGATGAATACCGAAATGAACAGCGGCGCTGTTGCAAGGAACAGCTTTTTAAGCTTTTCGGCGCTTGACTTCGGCACAAGCGAACCGAAGTTACGCGCAAACGGCATATCGTAAACGAGTATCCAGATAAGCACAATCGCCGCCATAACCGCTGATGAGACAAACACATTACCCGTTATCAGCAGTGAAACCGTAAAGCCTGCGGCGGCAAGCAGCACCTGCGCGCCCAGTGAAAAACCGGCATTTTTAAGATAGCCGTTTAAGTGCAGGCTGCCCTGGAATATATCCGAAACCGCAAGCAAAGCCATATAGACGCAGATAATCAGCGTAAGTATAATCTTTTCGGGGCTGAAGCCTTTTATTATCACGAACGCCGCACTCGCGGTGAGCATAAGCAGAACCGTGAGTATACGGAAAAGCATAAAGTCGGATAAGGAGAAATTGCGTTCGGTGTCGGTAACCTGAACGGTTCTCGTCTCAAACATTGCGACGGTGTACATCATATATGCCGTCGAATACGAAAGAGAGAAGATGCCTGCTACTTCCTCACCCTTGATATAACTTACAATCATCAGCAAAACTACGGAAACGAGACTCATTGCCGTATAGCCGAACATATTGAAAATAAAGTCCTTCTTCGGAGACTTCGCCGAAAGCCTGTAGGTTGGTAGTTGCATGTGCTCTTCCTCTTGAAAAATTGTTATAAAATTATACCATATATATAGTTCTTAGTCAATATATGGTATGTGCCGCAAATGGTTTCACAAGAAATTGATAACTGAAGTATTGTAATTGTCTGCACTTTATTGTATAATATCAAAGATAACCGACAAAAACAAAAGGGGGATTTCGTTTTATGCCGATTAACTATTATTTCGTAACGCTTTTTACGGGCATAGCCGTAACAGCGCTGTTTCTGATTCTCAGAGTTAAAAAGGGCGGCTTCTGGGGCCTGTTTTCAAAGACGATGGCGAGCGTCTGCTTTATCGCGACCGCGCTTGCCGCCGCCAATCAGAAAACGCCTTACATAAAATTCGCTTCGCTGATGATAATGGGTTTCGTTTTCGGTATGCTCGGCGATATATGGCTCGACCTTAAATGGATGTACACCGACGACGTGAAGAAGTTCCTTTATGCGGGCTTTATCTCGTTCCTGATCGGCCACATCTGCTTCGTGTCGGCGATTGTAATGTATTCGCCATGCACCTTCTGGTCGATAGTTGTTGCAATTGCGCTCGCTCTTGTTATAGCGACCGTGGCCGTGCTTCTCGAGAAGCCGATGAAGCTCAAATACGGCAAGTATAAGCTGATAGTCTTTATCTATTCGACCACGCTTTCGATGACGCTGACATTCTCGGCGGTCACGGCATATATCACGAATTTTGAAAAAATCTGGGTTGTCATGACTATCGGCGCGGCGCTTTTCCTGTTCTCGGATCTTGTGCTTTCGGGCATGTATTTCAGCGACGACAAGAACAAGAATACACCCGTAAACGTAGTTGTAAATCACACGCTCTATTATGCGGCGCAGTTCATTCTCGCGTCTGCAATTCACTTTGTTAAGTAAGAGGCTCAAATGGAACAGATTCAGAAAATACTCGATTATGCCGTTGGTGAGTTTACAGTAGGCAAGCTTCTCGCGGCAATAATAACCTTCGTAATAGGTTACCTTGCAATAAGGCTTCTGTCGGGACTGTTTGCAAAGTTTATCGACCGCACTTCAATCGACGGCACGCTTAAGAAATACTCCAAGGCGGCTATAAAGGTCGTGCTCTCGTTCATACTCGCGATGGTGGTTGTCGATGCGCTCGGCATCTCGCCGACGAGCTTTATAGCGGCGTTCTCGGTAGTCGGACTTGCGGCTTCGCTGGCGGTTCAGGATTCGCTTTCGAATATCGCGAGCGGAATAATGCTCATAATCAACAAGCCCTTCAAAGCGGGCGATTATATTGAGGTTGACAATGTCAGCGGCACGGTGGTAATAATCAGCCTTGTCCACACGAAAATCGTAACCATCGACAACAAGATGATTTTCATTCCCAACAGTAAGCTGACGGGCTCAAAGATAACCAACTATACCGCGCAGGAGAAGCGCAGGGTTGACGTCGAAATCGGAATTTCCTATGACGTTTCCGTCGAGGACGCTCGGGCAGCTCTCTTAAAGGCGGTTGACGATTGCGGCGAGCTGTTTATCGACAAGCCGCAGCCTCCGTTTGTTGCGATTATGCGTTTTTCGGACAGTTCGATTGACTACGTGATACGCGCATGGACTTGGACGAAAAACTATTGGGATGCGTACTTCGCATTGCTCGAGAGCGTCAAGAAGGAATGTGAGCGAAGCGGTGTTGAGATTACATACAATCACATCAACGTTCACATGATAGAAGACAAAAAAGAATAAAAAAGCAGGGCAGGTTTTACCTGCCCGTTTTGCAAAGTCCCGAAAATGGGATATTGTTATTGTTATAATAGGACCATCAAATAGAATCGGAGTGGTGAAAAGTGGAATATTTACCCATAATTTTAGGCGCACTTTGTGCTGTGTTGCTGATAGTTGTTATAGCTTTGTTGCTTCGTAAGCAGAAAGGTGACTACGGCACCGAAATCAGGCAGCTGAACGACAAGATTGTCGCCGTTTCTGAGAATATGGCAAGGGAGTTTTATCAGAACAGGATTGAAACGAATGAGAACGCCCGCTCTCAGCGTGAGGAAAGCAATAGGTCTCTCGCAATTATGAACACCAAGCTTGAGCAGATGAGCAAGGAAAATCTTCAGAGCAGGATTGACCTTCTGGAAACCGTTTCAAAACAGCTCAAGATAATCAGGGACGAGAACACCGAGCAGAACGCCAGACAGACAAAAATAATCGAGGAAAGCATCGGTAAAATGCAGGAGTCGAACGAGAAGAAGCTCGACGAAATGCGCACGACCGTTGACGAAAAGCTGACAAGTACGCTCAACGACAGACTGACTTCGTCGTTCAAGACCGTTTCCGAGCAGCTGCAGAACGTTTATAAATCGCTCGGCGAGATGAAGGAGCTTTCGGCGGGAGTTACCGACAACGTCAAGGGACTTAACCGTGTGCTTACCAATGTCAAGTCGAGAGGTACGTGGGCCGAGGTTCAGCTCGGCAACATACTCGACCAGACTATTCCCGGCATGTACGAAACGAATGTAAAGACCAACCCGAAATACAACGGTCAGGTTGAATTTGCCGTTAAAATTCCGTCTGCGGACAGTACGGATATAACATGGCTTCCGATTGACTCAAAGTTCCCGATGGAGGACTATGCGCGCCTTTCCGCCGCTGCCGAAAGCGGTGA
>JAEEUJ010000077.1 GCA_016290515.1 Clostridiaceae bacterium | reverse complement strand
CCTTGTCAGGGGAGGTGTCATTTTGCCTTTGCAAAATGACGGAGGGGTAGTCAATTTGCAGTATTATCAACCTTTACTACCCCTCAGTCAGCCTTCGGCTGACAGCTCCCCTGACAAGGGGAGCTTGGAAGGTTAAGCGATTATAATCACCCCTACAAACTCAAATTTGCGATAAAAAGCACCTGCGAAAGCAGGTGCTTTTAGTTTTTGTTGATTATTTCACAGTCGGTGTCGTATCCTTCTGGATAACGTCGTGTGCGCCGCCCTCAACGATACTCGTAGCAGAAACGAGTGTGAGCTTGGCCTTCTGCTGAAGCTCGGGAATTGTCAGCGCGCCGCAGTTGCACATTGTGGACTTGATTTTGCTTAAGGAAAGAGCAACATTGTCCTTAAGTGAGCCTGCATAGGGAACGTAGGAGTCAACGCCTTCCTCGAACGAGAGCTTTTTGTCACCGCCGAGGTCGTAACGCTGCCAGTTTCTCGCCCTTGCAGAGCCTTCGCCCCAGTACTCTTTATAATAAGTGCCGTTGATGCTGACCTTGTTTGACGGGCTTTCGTCAAAGCGTGCGAAATATCTGCCGAGCATGATGAAATCGGCGCCCATGGCAAGTGCAAGCGTCATGTGGTGGTCGTAAACGATACCGCCGTCCGAGCAAACGGGAACGTAAACGCCTGTCTCCTTATAGTAGTCGTCACGCGCCTTGCATACGTCGATAAGCGCAGTAGCCTGTCCTCTGCCTATGCCCTTGGTTTCACGGGTGATACAGATTGAACCGCCGCCGATACCGACCTTAACGAAGTCCGCACCGCATTCGGCAAGGAAGCGGAAGCCATCGGCGTCAACTACGTTGCCTGCGCCGACCTTAACGGCGTCGCCGTAGTTCTTTCTGATCCACTCAATAGTGAGCTTCTGCCACTCCGAGAAGCCTTCTGACGAGTCGATACAAAGCACGTCTGCGCCCGCCTCAATAAGTGCGGGAACGCGCTCGGCATAGTCGCGGGTGTTGATACCTGCGCCGACAACGTATCTCTTGTGCTCGTCGAGAAGCTCGTTGGGATTCTGCTTATGAGCCTCGTAGTCCTTACGGAATACCATATAAAGAAGTCTGCCCTCGTCGTCAACGATGGGAAGTGAGTTCAGCTTGTGGTCCCAGATTATATCGTTAGCCTCTTTAAGGGTAGTGCCCTCCTTGGCAGTGATAAGCTTTTCAAGCGGAGTCATAAACTCCTTAACGGGAAGGTCGGGCGCCATACGGCTGACACGGTAATCCCTGCCCGTAACGATACCGACCAGCTTGCCTGCGCTCGTACCGTCGTCGGTAACGGCGATGGTGTTATGTCCCGTAGCCGCGCTCAGCGCAACAACGTCCGAAAGCGTGTCGTCGGGCTTGATATTGGAATCCGAGGTAACAAAGCCGGCCTTGTGGTCCTTGGCTCTCTTTACCATAGCCGCCTCGTCCTCAACGGACTGAGAGCCGTAGATAAACGCAACACCGCCCTCGGTTGCCAGAGCAACCGCAAGTCTGTCGCCCGAAACCGCCTGCATAATGGCGGAAACCATCGGTATATTCATTGTAATGGCGGGTTCCTCCTCGCCCTTTCTGAACTTAACGAGCGGAGTTTTCAGCGAGACGTTTGCGGGTATGCATTCGCTCGAGGAAAAACCGGGGATGAGCAGGTACTCGTTAAAGGTATGGGATGCGTCGTTGATAAAGGTCGCCATATTCTTACCTCACTTCACAATATATTATAGTATGTTAAAATTTCAATTATTTTATCATAGAGCCGCTTCAATGTCAATGCGCCCGACGCTTATTTCGGCTAAAAAAAGTATTTTTGTTAATAATTCATATTTTCGCGGCAATACTATAGTCGAGCATTGAATAAGGAGTGATATTATGCTTGACAGAATAGCGTTGATTATTCTCGTAATCGGCGGCATAAACTGGGGTTCGATAGGTTTGTTTCAGTTTGACATCGTCGGCTGGATTTTCGGCGGTCAGGGCGCAATTTTAAGCCGTATAATCTACACACTTGTCGCGCTTTCCGCCGTCTGGTGCATCTCGCTGATGTTCCGTGAAAACGAGCTTATTGAGAGCACTGACTCGCCGAGAGAATAAAAAAAGGCACCGTAAAAACGGTGCCTTTTGTATTAAAATCTTAAAAGGATAGTTTAAGTTCAGCCCTGGCCCTGATCGCCTGAAGTGTCGCCTGAAGTATCGCCGGAAGTCGAACCGCCTGCAGCAGCTGCGTCATCGGCAATCTTCTGAAGGATAGCCTTGGCGTCGCCGAGCTTGATGTCGCCGTCATCGTTCATGTCGGCAAGCTCGAAGCCGAGAGTTGAGAGTGTGTCGGTACCGACGATGTGCTTAAGAACAAGCTTAGCGTCGATAATCGAAACTCTGCCGCTTACATCGGCATCGCCCTTTTCGTAATCCTTGTAGTTGAAATCATCATAGGATGAAGAGTTCATAACACCGAAGTCCATTGAGATAATCGGAGCGCCGCCGTTGATTGCAACGCCGGTCTGAGCCATAGCAAGATACATCATACTTACGCTCTCAATCTGACCGTTATTACCGTAAGGATTGCTTGCGTCTGCTCCCTCAAACTTAACGCTTACCATGATGTTGTCGTAAACAACGCCGGTCGAATTAAGAGTGCTGTCGCTCTGCTTGAAGATATCAACGCCGAAGGTGCTCAGGAAGCCGAGCTTAACTGCATCGGCAACCTCTGAAGAAGTTGCGTAGTCATCCGTAATATGACCGAGTGCTGAGTTCTCATCAGGATCAACCTGAGTGGGAATCATAAAGGTAAAGGTGTCAACGCCGTCGAACATTGCGTCGCCGTCGATATCCTCAACGCGAAGGTCGGTCTTCTTGAATACATAATCTTCCTTAACATAAGCGGAAGCATCCTTGCCCGCAGGAACGGTTGCATTGTATGCGCCGAAATCAAATGCCTCGGGAACACCGCTCTGAAGGGTTTCCTGAACTTTGCCTGCTACTTTGCCTATAGCGTCCTTAAGAGTACCGCTTACGGGAACAAGCTCAAAGTGGCAGTTGCAGTCTTCGCAGTCGCAGGGATCGTCAGCTGTACACTCGGTACGGCTGCAGGTGCTGCACTTACCGCATTCGCACTTCCAGCCGAGAGCCTGGAAATCGGTTTCAAAGTTATTGTCAACAGTAACAATAATCTTCTTGATACCGTTATTAACGATGGGGCTGAGATACTGGCTGCCTACCAAATCGAGAACCGAACCTACAACGCTCGTGTCGCTCAGGTCGATAGTGAAGTGTGCAAAATTATCATAGGGATAATCAGCAATTCTCGTGTATGAATAGCCTGCCTTTGAGTCAACTGCATAAGCGGTTGCTGCGTTGAATCTCTCAACAAATTCCTTGTTGTCGAAGTCTCCGTCCTTGAAGTGATCGAAGCCCGAGTACATCGACTTAACCGAAATAGTTGCCTGATCAACGGAAAGTACTTCCATTGTAAGCTTTGCGGTTGCGGAAAGAACGAGATCGTACTCAACGTACATCTCATTAATTCTGTCCTCGGAGTCGAAGCCGACATAAATAGTAATATTTGAAAGAGTTATCTGAAGATCCTGGAAATTGATACCGGTCTGCTTTTCCTTTGCTCTGTCCTTAATCTGATCATCCATGCCGTCAAAATTGGGAAGAACGGGAAGGACTTCG
Organism: Clostridiaceae bacterium; assembly: GCA_016290515.1. GTDB lineage: Bacteria > Bacillota > Clostridia > Oscillospirales > Acutalibacteraceae > Fimenecus. Next base: position 5,653 of record JAEEUJ010000077.1, on the reverse strand, counting down.
GCAAGAGCGGATTCACTTACAAGCTCATCTGCAGTAATGTCGATATCGTCAACATACAGGAAATAACCTGCGCCCGAGCTTGAGAAGCTGGAAATCTTATCTGCGGAAAGAGTAGTTGCCTTAAGGGCATAATCACCGAGAGTATCTGATGCAACTGCATTCTTCTTAACCTTTGTATCGGCGATTTCCTCAACACCGGAAGCTGCCTTGTAAATGAGCGCCCAGTCGGGAGTTGTCATTGTGTCTGTAGCATGGCAGTCACAGTCAGAGCAGTCGCAGGGATCGTCAGCAGAACAGCTTGATCTGCCGTTATTCTGGCAGGTTTCGCAGCCGTCGCAGTGGCATTCCCAGCCGAGTGCGGTTGTGATGAGATAATCCTGATACTCGGGATACTTCTCAACGATGATGGTCTTAAGGAGATTCATATCGTCTCCCATAACGTCGGTATTGGCAATGTTAGTGATTGCCTGCGAGAACTGATAGCCGGAAGTGTGACCGTTCTCATCGCCTTCAGCGGCAATTTTCGTTTCCTCGTTAATCTTGTCAACGAGTTCCTCAACTGTCGAATAGCTTGCAGCGAACGAGCTGAAGCAAATCGAGAGACAGCCGATAATCATTGCAACTGAAAGAAGCACTGATAAAAGCTTTTTCATGGTGTGTTTTCTCCTTTTAAGAAAAGATTTTAATCAACTCCCCGAGGGCATACTGCCCCTAGGGTGCACAATTACAGAGTTATCATAGCACAGAACAGTTTTTTTTGCAACAAATTTTTCGAAATTAATTGTATATATAATATCATTTTGTACAATGTGCATATTTTGCACGGCGCATTCTGTCATTTTGACGAATTATTCCCCATTTTTTCCGCGTTTACTAATGTAAAAAAGTGTGGTATATTATTAGCGAACAATAAAACGGAGGAAACCGATGCAAACCGAAAAGCTTTTGAAATGCGTCCTCGATCTGGGCGAGCAGATGCTTATCTGCGGCGCGGAAATCAGCCGCGTCGAGGACACCATAAAAAGAGTCACCGCCGCTTACGGCTGTCCGGGAACCGATGTTTTCGTAATAACCTCGGTGATTTTCCTGTCGCTTGAGAACGAAGACGGCACCTGCGTCACGGGCAACCGCAGGGTTACAAAATACGATACAAATCTTGACAAGCTTCACGCCTACAACGACCTGTCGAGAAAAATCTGCCGCACCCTTCCCGACGAAAGCGACGTTGAAGAAGAGATTGCAAAAATCAAGGCGCAGAAGCCCTATCCCCTGCCCGTCGGCTGTGCAATTTACGCGCTGACTGCTGGCGCGTTCGCCGTATTTTTCGGCGGAGGCTGGCGCGACGCGATTGCCGCTGCGGTAATAGGCGCGATAATCAGAATTATCGTCTATTTCCAGAGCAAGACTAAGGTCAATATGGTTTTCAACAACGTCGTCAGCTCAGCCGTGCTGACGCTGCTGGCGTTTCTGACAGTAAAGGCTTTCCCCGGCTGCGAAGCCTCTAAGATAATTATCGGCGGAATAATGCTCTTAATGCCCGGCGTTGCGCTGACCAACTCAATACGCGACGTGATAAGCGGCGATATCGTTTCGGGTATGCTGAGATTTGCCGAGGCTATGATTATAGCGCTCGCAATAGCGGCGGGATATATACTCGTTTCCGTTGTTTTCGGAGGTGGCGCGATATGACGTATGCTATTCAGATTCTCGCCGCCTTCTTCGGCTCGATGGGCTTCTCGCTCATCTACAACACAAGACGTACCAAAATGCTCATTTCGGCGCTCGGCGGAGCAATCGGCTGGGGCGTGTATCTGCTCGTGACAAACTTTATTTCCGACAGCGTACCGCTCGCCTATTTCATAGCGGCTATGTGCATCACGGTTTACGCCGAGATTTTCGCAAGAATAAAGAAAACTCCGACCACGACCTTCCTCGTCGTCGGTATAATTCCGATGATACCCGGAAGCGCGCTGTACTATACTATGAACTACGCGTTTCAGAACGACCTTCAGTCCTTCTTTGACACGGGTGTTTATACGCTCAAGGCGGCTCTGTCGCTGGCGGTCGGTATTATCGTGGTTTCCACCGCAGTTCATCTGGCGACCGCGGGAATAAGAATGATAAAGAAAAGAACAAATAAAAGTATGACGGAAGAATAAAAAATGCTTGTAACCTTAAACGGCGTTTGCAAGGGTTTCCTTGACGAAACGGTGCTAAAAAACATAAATATGGCAATAGGTGAGGGCGACCGCATAGGACTTCTCGGCGTCAACGGCGCGGGCAAGACCACCCTGCTCAACATTATCGCGGGCGCGCTCGATTGCGATGAAGGCTCGGTACTTAAAAAGTCCGGGCTTGTTATCGGTTACCATAAGCAGAACGAAGCGCTCGACTCGGAAAACACGCTTGATGAAGAGATCAATCTTGCTCTTAAGCGTGTTTTTGAGCTGAGAAAGGAGCTTGAAGGTCTCTCGGGAAGTATTTCCCGTACCGACGCCGGTTCTCAGGAATACGAAAAACTTGAAAAAGAGTATTCCGCACTCGAAAACGAATACAACGCGCTTGACGGCTACAATGCGGAAACGAGAATCAACACCGTCTTAAACGGTCTGGGCTTCGGCTCTTTTGACCGCAATATGAGGGTAAAGAATCTTTCGGGCGGCGAGAAAATCCGTTTTTCGCTTGCCAAAATTCTGCTGACCGAGCCCGAGCTGCTGATACTCGACGAGCCGACAAATCACCTTGATTTCGGCATGCTCGAGTGGCTTGAAGGCTATCTGAATTCATTCAAGGGCGCGGCGCTTATCGTGTCGCACGACCGCTATTTTCTTGACAAAACGGTACGCGATATCTGTGAAATCGAGAACTGTGAGCTCGTAAGATACAAGGGCGGCTACAAGCAGTTTTTAAGGCAGAAGGAAGAGCGTATCGCCCTGCTTGAAAAGGAGTACAGCCGTCAGCAGGAGGAAATCGCAAAGCTGCGCGATTTCGTCAACAGAAATATAGAGCGTTCAAGCTCGACAAACTCAGTCGGCTCAAGGGTAAAAGCGCTTGAAAAAATGGAGCTTAAGCAGAAGCCGAACCCGAGACCGAAGGACGTGCATTTCGCATTCAATTACGATATCGAGCCGCACAAGGTTGTGCTGACCTTGAAGGACGTCGGCGTACACGTCGGCAATTCGCAGACGGGAAAACAGCTTTTTGAAAGCTTCAGCCTTGAAGTGCTGAGCGGCGAAAAAATCGCAATCGTCGGCCGCAACGGCGTGGGCAAATCCTCGCTGATAAAAGCCATTATGAAGCGGCAGTCCTTTTCGGGCGCAATACGCTTCGGCGGAAATGTCAAGGTCGCATATTTTGACCAGGAGCTGTCGGACCTGAATCTTAACGACACGGTAATCGAAGCCGTACACAGAAAGTTTCCGCAAAAGAGTGATTTTGAGATAAGGAGCGCGCTCGCAAGGCTGCTCATAGAGGACGAGGCGGTATTCAAGAGAGTGCGTGATTTGTCCGGCGCAAACAGAGCGAAGGTTCAGTTTTTAATAATTATGCTCACAAGAGCGAATGTGCTCATACTTGACGAGCCGACAAACCAGCTTGACTACATAGCCAAGGAAGCGCTTGACACGGCGCTTCGCGAGTTCACGGGCACGCTTATCACCGTTTCGCACGACAGATATTTCCTGAATTCCGTGCCGACAAAGATAATTGAAATGTTCCCCGATTCGCTTGAAATCTACAACGGAAACTACGATTACTATCTTGAGCACAGACGCCTTCCCAATGCCGACAAAAAGGAAGAAAAAGCCGAAAGCGAACAGTCAAAGGCATACACCGAAACCAAGCTCAACAAGGCGCTCGAAAGAAAAAAGAGAGCGAAAATCAACGCTCTCGAAAAGGAAATCGAAACACTTGAAAACGAAATCGCTTCCTTAAAGGAATTGTCTGCAAGTCAGGAGGTTGTTTCGGATTATCAGAAGCTTTCGGAAATTCTCTCACAAATTGAAGAAAATGAAAAAGCCCTCGCCGAAAAGGAAACCGAGTGGCTGGAAATAAACGAATAAAAAACATATAACACAAAAACAAGGCAGGATTTTTCCTGCCTTGTTTTACTGTTCATTTAACATTTCAATCAGTCTTTCAACGGACTTTTCGATATTCTCGCCTTCGGTTTCGAGTGTGATATCGGCGTACTTTTTATAAAGCGGAAGGCGCTGAGCGTAAATCTCGGCAACCGTTTTGTTTTTCGACGCCGCAATACCTCTCGTCTTTATGTTTGAGAGCCGTTTTTCAAGCACATCAACGGGCGTGTCGATAAAAACGAGCGTTCCGTTTTCCTTCAGGTGAAGCATGGCTTCTTCTCTGAAAACAGCGCTGCCGCCCGTCGCGATAACGCAGTTTTCGCAGACTGCGGAGAGTATCGCGTCCCTCTCGCAGTCGAGAAAATGCTCAAGTCCGTCGTTGTTGATAATATCCTGCAGCAGTCTTTTCTGCTGCTGCTGAATGATAAGGTCGGTATCGATAAAACCCCTGCCGAGAGTTTTCGCTAGCACTACACCTAAGGTACTCTTGCCGCAGGCGGGCATACCGATTAAGACTATATTCTTCATCAGATGGAAATCTCGTGAGCAAGCTTGTAAAGATTGAGGTCAATGCTCTTGGTCATATTCAGGGCCTCGAAGATATCGTAGTCAACGATTTCGTCCTTGGTCATGGCAATAACTCTGTTGCCAATGCCCTGCTCGAGAAGGTCAACGGCTCTGCAGCCCATTTTGCTTGCAACAACTCTGTCTCTTACTGTCGGGCAGCCGCCGCGCTGAACGTGGCCGAGTACGGTAGCTCTCGACTCAATGCCCGTAACCTCTTCAATTCGCGCAGCCATTTCGGAAACGCCGCCGATACCCTCGGCAACGATGATAATGAAATGTCTTTTGCCCGTTTTCTGGGTTCTCTTCATTCTGTCGATAACGTCGCGTTCAAAATCGAAGTCAACCTCGGGAATAAGAATAGTCGTTGCGCCGCATGCAATACCCGCGTTGAGCGCTATGTAACCTGCTCTTCTGCCCATAACCTCGACTACCGAGCAGCGGTCGTGGGATTCGGTCGTGTCGCGAAGCCTGTCAACCATCTGCATAACGGTATTCATGGCCGTATCGTAACCGATAGTATAGTCACAGCAGGCAATATCGTTGTCGATAGTGCCGGGAATTCCTACGCAGGGAATACCGCGAAGCGAAAGGTCCCTTGCGCCTCTGAAGCTTCCGTCGCCGCCTATTACGACAACGCCCTCCATACCGACCTGCTTGCAGACCTCAATAGCCTTCTGCATGCCTTCCTCGGTCTTGAATTCGGGGCTTCTCGCGCTGTAGAGTACAGTACCGCCTCTGTTGATGATATTGGAAACGCTTCTAAGGTTCATCTCGTACATATCGCCGTACATAAGGCCGTTGTAGCCGCGCTTGATACCCATAACGCGCATGCCCTTTTCACAGCCGAGACGTACTACCGCACGGACTGCGGCGTTCATACCCGGAGCGTCGCCGCCTGAAGTCAATACACCTATAGTTTTCATAATTTATCACCTCAAAAAATTCACCTATATAATACACGAAAAGTGAAAAGAGTCAAGGTATTTTTCTTTTCGCTGAATTACGAC
>JAEEUJ010000076.1 GCA_016290515.1 Clostridiaceae bacterium | reverse complement strand
AAAACAACCGTTACCGCAAGTGTCCAGCGCCAGCCCTTGGGAATGCGAAAGTCCCTTTTCGGCGCAACGAGCAGCGAGATATAAAACAGGAACAGAGGTATCAGCAACATAGGCACGTAGTAAAGATACCACGTGTGACGGTCGAGTACGTCAGTTTCGGCAAAGACGCTGTATTTAATGCCTCGAAGCAGTATCAGCAGCAGCGCCATCCACGAAATACCCTTCATCATAAACGAAAGGCTTCCCGTCGGCGTTACACGGTGATAATAGTAAAGCACAAGGCATACGCACAGTGTTAAAAGATAAACTGTTGAAACGTTGCGGGTAGGAAAGCTGTCGGGAATTATGCTGGCGTTCGGGATTATATTTATAACAAGCAAAAGATAGTACAGCGCCATACTGCGAAGCGTTCTCTTAAGTTCGTTCATCCGACATCTCCCCTTTCCTTGAATTATATAATTGAATAATACCATATAATAAGGTATATTTCAATCAGCGAACAGTAAAAAACAGACCTGAAATCAGGTCTGTCTTTATATGTGAGTATTCTGTTTTTATATGTGAGTATTAATTAAAACATACCTGCTTTGTCCATACGCATTACTATTGTTGCGATTTCCGCACGGGAAGCCGTCAATGTCGGAGCAATGGTAGTTGCGTTCTTGCCGTTGATAATGCCGTTGGCGTTTGCCCACGCCATAGCGTCAAGCGCAAATGCGCTGATATTGCCCTTATCTGCGAACTTGTCAAGTACGCTTCTGTCGGCTGCGGGCGAGCCCTTATATCTGTAAAGGATTGTCGCAACCTGCTCTCTTGTTATCGGATCGCCGACGCCGAACTTGCCGTTCTGATAGCCGCCGATTATTCCCTTATCAACCGCCCAGGCAACTGCCTTGCCGTAGTAGGCGTTCATATCAACGTCGGTCAGCTTGCAGGTGGTGAAGCTTGAAGTATCCGCACCTGCAATTCTCGCAAGAATTACGACGAAGTCCTGACGCTGAAGCGAATCGGCAGGTCCGAACTTACCGTTGCCGTAGCCTGTAATGAAGCCGCGAAGCGCGTTATATACCGCCGCCTCATAGAACCAGTCGCCTTGCTTAACGTCCGGGAAAGCGTCATATACAACCTTGGGTATCTCAACTTTCTTTTCCTGTGTTTTAAACACAGGATTCTCAAATGTCGCAGTATAAAGCGTCTCTCCCGCATTTTCGTAATCCGCTTCGCTGATAACCTTTGAGGTGGAGTTTACGGTTTCGGTCTCAATATGTGAGGCTTCGACTGCGCAGACTCTCGTCGCAGTGCAGGTGCTGTTATCGTCCGACCACTCGTACTGAACCTCGCCCCAGTCATGGTCAATCTTGCCCTTGAGATCGTAGGTGTAAGTATATCCGCATTCGCAGGTATAGGTCGTATAGCCGCAATGGACACAGGTCGGATCGGTTGTGACGGAAGTAAATTCATGAACATGGTCAGCGCTGTCAAGCTTAATGAGCTTGACCCGGAACACGCCTTCGTATATCGCTTCATTATAAGATTTTGCAGAGAAATAATACGTCTGTCCGGCAGTAAGCTCCTTAAAAACGAAGAAATCTCTTCCGCCCTCATCGTCATTATAAGCTATGCAGGCGCTGTCAGAAAATGAATCGTTCTTATATATCGCACCGTAGGTGTCAAACACTTTGGCGTCGTTGCTTTCAGCGTCAAACGAGCTTAATGAGAACATTGCGTAAACGCCGTCCTCGGACGGAGTAAAGGTGAAATAATGCTCCTCAAACAGCTTTGCGTCAACCGTTTTCGTTTCGCCTACCGCAATACTGCCTTCGCTGACCTCGTTTCTCTTATTAACAGTAACCGTATAGGTGTCCTCTTCGGTGTTTCCGTATCCCCACAATTCTATTAAGATAGTTTCTCCCGCTGTCAAAAAGGCCTTCGAATCGATATCTTTGGTATAATCGGTACAATCTATGATACTGCTGCTGCTGAATTTATATTTACACTGTTGTGAATGGCTGACAATAAGATAATAATAATCGGAAACTTCGGGGGTAAAGCTGAAGACCACCTTTTCATACGCCGAGGTCCTCTGAACGGTCTGCGGAGTTGCAAGAGGTATCTCGCCGCAGTCCTTTACCGTTTCCTTATTAACCGTGAATTTTCCGCTTCCCGCAGAAAAATAATCGTTTGAACGGATTACCAGGCGGTAATTATCGCCTTTGTTAAGATAATATGACGTTGAATAGCTGTTGCCGACGGCTTTACTGTAATTCCACTGATAATACGAGCCGCGGTATAATTCAATTATAAAATTATCGGTGAATTCAAAATCAAAATAATAAATAGCGTCATCTTCAGGGGTGAATTCGTAAACGTAGAATTTCTCCGCCTGGGTTGCAACTTCGGTTTCGGCGCCGAGCGGAAGGGCGCCTCTGTTTTCAACGTCGAGCTTAATCAGGGTAATATCAACGGAACCCGAGTAATGCTCAACGCTGTCATTATCTGTGTAACGGAAATAACATACGAGACGGTAGGTTGTGCCCGCAGTCATTTCATAGGAAACAAAGCAGTTATAGTTATTTCCCTCGTAAGTATAGTTATCGTCAACGCCGACGTACTGTGTAACTCCGTCAGCAGAATAAACGTAGCCAATCGGGTCGTATCTTCTGTCAGTCGTTTCGGGAACCATGCCCATCTGAGTATAGAAGGCATAGGTGCCATCCTCGGACGGAGTGAATTCAAAATAACGGTATTCAATTTCATCGTCATTAGTGAAATTGAAAGTTTTGGTTTCGTTGACGGTAATCGTTCCCTCTTTAACCTGAGTTGCATCCGCCGAAGCGCTGAACGGCAGAGCGGTGATTACCGTAAATATCATCAGTAACGATAATACAACGGACAAGGTTTTTTTCATAATAAATCCCCCTTTGAAAACAAAAGAAATAAACAATATATTATGAATAATATATCAATTTTATATTACTACTATTTACATTGTGTGTCAATAAGACGGAGTGTTAATCGGCATTAGTCGAGGAAAAACAGACCTGCGGGCAGGTCTGTTTTTCAATGTTCTTTTTCTATTCTTTTTCGGAAGCTCTCTTTTCGATAATATAATCGTGAACCTCGTCGGCAAGCTTGCCGTAAAGTCTGAACTTGCTCCTGAAAACAAACAGGGATGCGAGAAGCAGAACTATCGGAACAGCAAAGCCGATAACGCCGATAGCGGTCTTGGTCTGCGCGTTGACAACGACGTCAACTCCCCTCTGCTTGCAGTCGTTAACCTGTTCGGAATAGCGGAAAAGTCCGAGTCCGCCGTAATAGATAACGGTCTGAATTGTATATGCAAGCTTCTGCAAAAAACCTTTCATGGAGAAGGTGATACTTTCGTTTCTCTCGCCGTTTTTATATTCGCCGTAGTCAACTATATCGGCAAGGAAAATGGTCTGTGACACGAACATCGAGCTGATACCGATTGACGCAAGAATATAGCAGACGTCAAGCGCGATATTTATCTTGAGTATCGGGCCGAACACGAACATCAGCGCATAGCCGACTATCGTAGTGATAAGCGAGAAGGAATAGGTCGTGCGCTTGGTGAACTTAACCGACATAATCGGAATTACGAGCAGACCGAGCACCGAGCCCGCCGCTCCGATAAGCTGGAACAGCGACTGCGCCTTGCCGTCGCCGACAACCTGAGTGAAGTACGTGACGGCGGTGCCGCTTGTAAGATACCAGCCCGCATTCGAGAGCATGGCGAATATCATAAAGACGACGAGTTGGTCGTTACCCTTTATAACCTTGAAAATCTGCTTAAAGGAGAACTTTTTCTTTTCGCCGTAAACGACGTTTGTTTCCTTGGTGGTCAGGACACAGACAAGTGCGAATACAACAAGCAGTATTCCGCAGATTCCCGCCCAGCGCGAGAAGCCCTCGGGCGTATAGCCGTCCTTGTCCTTGTTCATACCCGTTGAAAGAAGCGGAACGATAATGGGAGTGGCGATAGTGATAATTCCCTGACCTAAGCCCGAAAACGTTCTCGCAACTGTCGAAACGAGATTTCTCTCCTTTTCCTCGCTGGTAAACGAGGGTATCATCGACCAGTACGGAATATCGGCAAGCGTGTTCGACATGCCCCAAAGAACGTACATAACCGCAACGTAGATATAAAGCGGAAGTCCGCTTAAACCGAAGCGTGAGAACAGCAAAAACAGAACGATGCCGTTTGAAACAGCGCCGATTAAAATCCACGGGCGGTATTTTCCGAACTTCGTTCTCGTGTTATCAACGATAGTGCCCATCATCGGGTCGTTGATGCCGTCCCAGATTCTCGCAAGCGGAGTCAGAAGCAGCAAAAAGCCTTCCTTTAATCCGAGCGTAGTGACAAGATAGTGGCTTAAGAACGAATAGAACATTCCGTAGCTTAAGTCAAGGCCTATTGCGCCGACACCGTAACCTAATTTGCCGGCAATGAATTTAAGCTTCTCTTTCATAATTTATCCCCTTGTATATCTTATATTTCTTCTTGCAATTTTATCGGTCGCCTCGATACATCCGAGTATGATTACAAAGTATATAATCTCCTTGGGATAGCAAAGCGTGTGCTCAAACATCGACATCGCGAAGAAGCCGATGAGGCTCGCAGTAAAGGCAACTGCATAACGTTTATACCAGCCGCCGCAGTGATAAATGCGCCACAGATGCTGCAAAACTATAATAAGGGCAACGGCGAAAATAAGTATTCCGATTATACCGAGCTCAAGCGCAACCTCGATTATGAGATTGTGCGCACTTTCAAAATACTGACCGTCAGCAAAAAGCAGGCGGCGAACGTTCTCACTGCCCGCGCCGACGCCGAAGGGATTGGCAAATATACCGTGAACGCAGGTCTTCCACAGCTCAATGCGGTAATTGGTCGAAATATCCTGATTGGCGGTGATTCCGCGCCGACTGAATATAACTATAAGCATCGCAAGCGACGACAAAGCCGCAAGCGCAGACATAAGCTTTGCGGGTTTTCTACCCGCGAATGAAAGCATCATGAGCGAGAGCACGACCGCAACAACTGTACCGCGAAGGAATGTGAATAACAGTCCGAAGAATATCAGGAGCGCACTGAGTATTGAGAAAACCCTGCGCTTTTTAGTCGGCGAATAGTAACAGCTGAACACTGCAAGCGGAAACGCTATTACAAGAAACGCCGAGAGCGCAAGCGGATTGGAAAAGCAACCCGAAACACGGTCGTAGGTGAATTCGTTAAAAATCGGATAGTTGGTAAACTCCGCGAAGCGCAGGTCCAGCTTTTCATACAGCGGGCTGGGTACAACGTCTGGCTTGCCGACTGCCATAAACGACATCTGAACGATACCGACAAAGGAATTCGCCGCTGCCGAGCCGACAAGACACAGAACGATATTCTCAACCTTTTCCTTGGTATCGGTGTGATTGAAAATAATCAGATAAACTGCCAGAGAACACAGCCAGACAAATCCGCAGTACGCCGCGTCAATTTTGATTCTCGCCCAGGTAATACTCGCAAGACACAGAAGCGTGTAAAGCGTGATGGCTATGCCCGTCTTACCCATTCTGACAGTGCGTGAGTGAACAAAATTGTCAACGAGGTAAACGAGGAACAGTATTATAACCGAGCCGACAGCAAGCAGCTCGGGTAAAAGACTTATAAACAGAACGGCAAGCGTAACAAGCTTATAGTAGGCCGAGAAGTTCTTTTCCTTTAAATACTGAGGAACTAACATATTCCCTCCGCGCACATTTATTATGTATGGTATTTTATCATACTTTCATTAAAAATACAATAATATATGAAGATGACAAATCGGAGTTTGTATGCCAATTATTAAGAAATTTTGAATTTTTCCATTATTTTGAAAAAAGGGGTTGATTTTTTATTTTTTCGGGCTAAAATATATATTAGCACTCGGAGAGGTTGAGTGCTAAAAATTATTAATTATTCTTTTCAGGAGGAATGAAATATGAAAATCAGACCGCTTGCCGACAGAGTAGTTTTGAAGGCTGTCGAGCTTGAGGAAACAACAAAGAGCGGCATCATTCTTGCCGCATCGGCGCAGGAAAAGCCGCAGGTTGCCGAGGTTGTCGCAGTAGGTCCCGGCGGACTCGTTGACGACAAGGAAGTCAAGATGTACGTCAAGGTCGGCGACAGAGTTATCACAAGCAAGTATTCAGGCACCGAGGTTAAGGTTGACGACGTTGAATACACCATCGTCCGTCAGGCTGACATCCTTGCTGTCGTAGAATAATTCAGGAGGCGTTTATTTATGGCAAAACAGATTATTTACGGCGAAGAAGCCAGAAAAGCATTACAGACAGGTATCGACAAGCTTTCCGATACCGTTAAGATTACACTCGGACCCAAGGGCAGAAACGTAGTTCTTGACAGAAAGTACGGCTCTCCCCTTATCACCAACGACGGCGTTACGATAGCCAAGGAAATCGAGCTTGAGGACGCTTTCCAGAATATGGGTGCTCAGCTTGTCAAGGAAGTTGCCACAAAGACAAACGACGTTGCAGGCGACGGCACAACCACCGCTACGCTGCTTGCTCAGGCTCTCGTAAGAGAAGGCATGAAGAACGTTGCCGCAGGTGCAAACCCGATGGTTGTCAAGAGAGGTATGCAGATGGCAGTTGACGCGGCAGTTGAGGCTATCAAGGCCAACGCAAAGCCCGTCAAGTCATCCGACGACATCGCGAGAATAGCTACAATTTCAGCGGCAGACGAGTTCATAGGCAAGCTTATCGCAGAGGCTATGGAAAAGGTTACCGCAGACGGCGTTATCACTATTGAAGAGTCCAAGACGAGCGAAACCTATTCCGACGTTGTCGAAGGTATGCAGTTTGACCGCGGTTATATTTCACCTTATATGGTAACCGATACCGATAAGATGGAAGCCGTTATCGACGACGCTTATCTTCTCATTACCGACAAAAAGATTTCCTCAATTCAGGAGGTTCTTCCCCTGCTCGAAAAAATCGTTCAGGCAGGCAAGAAGCTCGTTATAATCGCCGAGGATGTTGAGGGCGAGGCTCTTTCAACCATCCTTGTCAACAAGCTTCGCGGCACCTTCACCTGCGTTTGCGTAAAGGCTCCGGGCTTCGGCGACAGACGCAAGGAAATGCTTCAGGATATCGCAATCCTTACCGGCGGTCAGGTTATCACCTCCGACCTCGGTCTTGAATTAAAGGATGTCGACTTAAGTTCACTGGGCAGAGCAAAGCAGGTTAAGATCACAAAAGAGAACACCACCATCGTTGACGGCGCAGGCAAGAAGGACGACATCAAAGCAAGAGTTGCCCAGATAAGAAGTCAGATTGAAGCTACCACCTCCGAATTTGACCGTGAGAAGCTTCAGGAAAGACTTGCAAAACTCGCAGGCGGCGTTGCAGTTATCAGAGTAGGCGCAGCTACCGAGACCGAAATGAAAGAAAAGAAGCTTCGTATCGAGGACGCTCTCGCAGCTACCAAGGCGGCTGTTGAAGAGGGCTGCGTTGCAGGCGGCGGCGTTGCGCTTCTCAACGCAATTCCTGAGGTTGCGAAACTGCTTGAAACCGATGACGCAGACCTTAAGACAGGCGTAAGCATCGTACTCAAGGCTATTGAGGAGCCGCTTCGTCAGATAGCTGACAATGCGGGACTTGAGGGTTCGGTAATCGTCAACAGCATTATGTCCTCAAAGAAGAAGGGTTACGGCTTTGACTTTGCAAGCGAGGAATACGTTGATATGTTCAAGAAGGGCATACTCGACCCCGCAAAGGTTACACGTTCGGCACTTCAGAACGCAGCATCCGTTGCGGCTATGGTACTGACAACCGAATCGCTTGTAACCGATATTCCCGATCCTCAGGCTGAGGCGGCTGCAGCGGCAGCTATGGCTCAGGCAGGCGGCGGAATGTATTAATTGACTGACTAAAGTCAGTCAGCGATATATATTCCTGACGGAATATGCGAGATATTTTCAATGCGATATGTTCATATTTGAACGCGATATGTGCCTTACGGCACGTGAGGAATATATATCATATCGCGCACGAATGGAAATGAGTGCATATCGCGCAGAACGAAGTGATGTATATCGAATCGCGAAGCAATATATCGCAAGCATAAGAAATAAGAGGGCTCTTTCGAGCCCTCTGTTTTATATTATCATTTTACGGAAGCCTGAAGCCTGCGCAGCGGTAAATCCGATACCACTCCTCGCGGGTGATTGTAACGTCCGCGCCTGCACAGATCGCCTTAATGCGCACGGGATTCATTGAACCCGAAATAATCTGGATTTTAGCAGGGTGGCGTAAAATCCACGCCGCCGCTATTGAGATAGGCTCAACGCCGTACTTTTCAGCAAGTTCGTCGAGCGTTTTGTTAAGCTCGGGGAATTTTTCGTAATCGCCGATAAACGGTTTCTTGATAAAGCCCTGCTGGAAAGGCGACCACGCCTGAATTGTGATGCCCTTCAGCCGCGCATATTCAAGGGCGCTGCCGTCGTGCATAACGGACTCGTCGTCCTTCATGTTGACGTTAAGTCCCGAGGTTACAAGTCCCGACTCGGGAATTGAGAACTGAAGCTGGTCAATAATAATCGGCTGTTTCACGGCTGTTTTGAGAAGCTCAATCTGATACGGATTGTGATTTGAAACGCCGAAGTGCTTTACCTTGCCCTCATTTTCAAGAAGCGAGAACGCCTCGACAACCTCCTCAGGCTCCATAAGCGTATCGGGACGGTGAAGCAGCAGCACGTCGATATAATCAGTGTGAAGACGCTTAAGCGACGCGTTTACCGAGTTTATGATATGCTCCTTTGAAAAGTCGTAAAAGCCGTTGCGTATGGCGCACTTGGTCTGTACGGTAATCTTATCGCGAAGGTCTTTATGCGAGGCGAGGTATTCGCCGAATATCGCTTCGCACTCTCCGCCGCCGTATATGTCGGCATGGTCGAAGTAGTCAATATCGCACTCGAGCGCCGTGCCGATAATGCGGTCAACTCCCGCTTCAGCGCCCTTTAAGCGCATACAGCCCATAGCGATTACGGGCGCGTCGATACAGTTACCGACTGTCATCCTTTTCATTTTGCGGCCTCCTTTAATAAAACAGCGGGAGTGAAGGACTCCCGCTTTTTTAATTATTCCTTAAACTCGTACCGTCTGATTATTGCGTCAATCTCATTTGCGACAACGGTAAAAATGTCCTTGCCAAGCTGTTTGAACTGCTCGTCGTTTTTCTTGTTGCAGAGCATCGCAAACGCCTTGCCTATCTCACAGACGTAGTTTTCCTGCTTGATTGCCAGATAATAGAAGCTGTACTCGATACCGTCGGAGAAAGTCGTGTAGAAGTCCCCCGCCCTGTCAACGATTATGTCATA
>JAEEUJ010000075.1 GCA_016290515.1 Clostridiaceae bacterium | reverse complement strand
CGGTAAGAGCTTGGCAGAGGACGTGATATCCAATGCCGTCAGCATAGCTATTACAAGCAATACCGATATCACTTTTCTTACGCTTTTCATAATTATTCCTCCTTAAAAAGGCGTTTACTTCCTCAAGCCTTTCATATAAAAGTACCGACAGCAGCAAAAAAGTTGACACTTATAGAAAGATTTTTTAATTGCAATCTAAAAACAGGGCAGGATTTCTCCTGCCCCGATTTGATTTATTTTTACGGATTCAAAGACGAGTTGTCAGCGAAGGGGAAGCCGAACATTGCCTGCTTATCCATTCTCATAACGATAGTTGCAATTTCCGCACGCGAAGCGGTTGCCGTCGGCGCAAGAGTTGTTTCGTTCTTGCCGCTGATAACGCCGTTCTGAATAGCCCAAACAACAGCATTCTTTGCAAAGGAGCTTATCCGGTCCTTATCTGCAAAGGGTTTGAGCGTCTTGGTCGGGCTTGAAACTGCGGGCTCGCCCATGTATCTGTAAAGAATTGTTGCAACCTGCTCGCGGGTGATGTTGTCACCGACGCCGAACTTGCCGTTCTGATATCCGGTAACTATCTCATTCTCAACCGCCCACTTAACAGCGTTCGCATAGTACGAACCTGCAACTACGTCGGGCATAGTACAGGTCTCATCCTCAAACGCGTCAAGGTCAACGCCGGCAATTCTCGCAAGGATAAGAACGAAGTCCTGTCTCTTGAGAGTGTCGGCAGGTCCGAACTTGCCGTTATTGTAGCCGGTGATGAAGCCGCGGACAGCGTTGTAACGAACCGCCTCTGCATACCATGCATTGTCGGCAACGTCCGGGAAACCGTTGTAAAGCTCCTCGGTCGGGTTGCCGTCAGCGTCAAGCGGAATGAATCTGATGCCTGCGTCGTTTGCATACCACTCGGCATAGGAATCGGTGTAGCCGTAAATCGCAGCAAGCGAGGTGTCAAATGTTTCGTCGCCAAGCTCGGTAACGTTCTCGGGAATTACGATTGTTTCAAGTGACTCGCAGCCGTAGAATACGTACCAGCCTATCCATTCAAGAGTTGAAGGAATGATCAACTCACTCAGAGACGAGCAGTTCGTGAATGCGCCGTAGGAAATTGAAACAAGACCTTCGGGAAGCTCCATAGACTCGATGCCTGTGCAGCCCTCGAAAGCGAAGCGGTAAATTGACTCAACCGTATCGGGAAGAGTAATCGAGGTAACCTCGTCAAAGTTATAGAAAGCGGACGTACCGATTTCAACAACGGTATAGCCGTCGATGTCGGCAGGAACCTCAATCTCGGTGTCCTCGCCGAGATACGCGGGGAGTCCGTAGTAGCCGGAAGTGATTGAAATGAGGCTTTCATCCTCGTCGACTATCTGATAGCGCCAGAGACCGTCCTCGCTGGTCTCATAAACGCTGTCATCATAGTACATTTCAGTACTCAGCTCGGGATACTCAAGATAGAAGTCGATATTGAACATAGCGCCTTCGGCAAAATGGCTCTCTTCAAATGTCGTGTGGCCGAAGGAAACGTCGTAGGTTTGAGAACCGGACAGGAAATACTCATAGACAATCTCGTCCTCATCGTCGTCTCTGAGATCCTGATCGTCCCAGGTTACGTCCATGGCGTACCATTTGCCGTTTTCCATCTGAACGTAGTTCCACTTGTGGCCTTCCATATCTTCGCCGCTGCCGCCGTAACCGAGAATCGTGATGCAGGGTATTCCCTCTCTGTCGCAGAGAAGCTTGAAAATTTCGGAATAGCCCTCACAAACGAAATCATGGGGATCGGCAAAGATGCCCAGCGGATCGTAGCAGTGGGGAAGAATGAACGTATAGTCATAGTCCGCAACGGTGCAGATCCAGTCGTGAATAGACTTGATCTTTTCGTATCTCGTAGTGCCTTCAACCGTTACGCTGTCAATACCGGCGATAAGTGCGTCGTATGCCGTCTGAACGTCGTCCCAGCTCTCATAAGGAGCGTCGCCGTAGTTTTCACCGTCGATAGTATTCGCATCTGAATATGCAAGAAGCATTGTAAAATCCGTAAGCGTAACGCTTCCGTCGGTCTCCTCGGCATAATCAAGGTCAAAGTCAAAGCTCGTAATCCAGAAAAATTCGGGATAATCTTCCATGAATGCGGACAATGAAGCAACGGCGTAATAGAGAAGTTCATCGTTGATAAGCGTATCCTCATCGGGCGCATTGATTTCAAAGCCGTCAAGATTAATCGGAACCGCACGGTAATGATAGATGACGCCGGGTTCCTCATCATACTCAACGTCCTTGTCAACTGCATTGAGTCCGCCCTGAGCTGCAACGTATGCGTCATACATTACCTTTGAGAAATCGTCCAGCTGCGCGCGGAAAATCCATGCGTTGTCGCCGAAGAAGGAACGCTGATGATTTACACTCCAGCCATGCGAAGGCGCAGCTTTTCTTGTAATCATATCCTGCGGGAACTGCGCAATTCTGTGCGCACCCGAAGGACCTACGTGTACAGTGTCAGCCGTCTTTGCCGAAGCGTTCATCGCCGCGAAGGGAAGAACGAGCAGAAGGCTCAGCAGCACACTTAAGAATTTGTTTGCTTTTTTCATGTTTTTTACCTCCCAATAAAACAATTGTAAGCACTTAAATTATAAAACAATCCTGTGTTTAATGTCAAGAAATCACGTCGCGCCAAAACATAGAAAAATCGGGCAAAAGTTTGTAACTTTCGCCCGATTGAAATTAACTGTTGCTAAACTGATTATTCAGCCTTTTCGGCTCTTCTCTTCTGAAGCTCGTCTGCGATTTCCTGCTTACGCTTTCCGACGATGTCGTACTTGAGAATCGGAATAATGCTCAGAAGCGCAAGGATACCGGGAACTGCAGTGTAGGCGAAGAAGATGATATCCTTCGTCCTGTTCGCAAAGCTCGTTGCCGTACCTGCCGCAATGGCATTGACGGTGTCGGAATAACCCGAGAACTGGACGAATACAAGACCGAGCGCAACGCCCAGAGCAAGGCATACCTTAATGGTAAGCGTAAGAATCGAATAAGCTGCGCCTTCCATTCTCTTGCCCGTGTTGTATTCATAGTAGTCAACACAGTCGGCGGTCATAATCATAGGCATAAGCGTAACCGCCGCGAACTGAAGACCGATAAGGAACAGCGAAGCGTAGAAGCAAATTGTGAGAATGGTGTTTTCGGGGTTTCTGAACCAGAAATAACCGACGATAAACGAAAGTATCGAGGCTGCAAAACCGTAAACCGAAAGAAGTATGTAAACCTTCTTTTCGCCCATCTTCTTGATAAGCACGGGGCATATAGCCATTGAAATCATCGAGCCGACAGCAGTTACTATACCGAGTACGGCAACGAGGTTCTGAGAGCCTAAAAGAACGTTGGCTGCCTGAACCTGAATACCCATTGACATCTGTCTGCCGAAGCCGAGGAAATACGAAACGATAACGAGCATCAATGGCTTGTTGTCCTTAAGAGCATTAATCATGTCCTTGAAAGTTGTCTTTTCGCCCTGCTGATAGGGAACTCTTTCCTTATTGACAAAGCCGATAAGCGAGAACAGAATGCAGCCGAGCAAGGCTGTCAGCACTGCCGTAAAGAAATACTCGCTTGCTATCATGGGAGTATCGGTCTCGCCTTTGGCAACAATAACCTTCGAACCGCCCTTTACGATAAGGCATACAACGGGAACTATAACAACGCAGGCCGAAAAGCCTATCTGCTTGAAGGTGTTGGAAATCGAAACGACGTTCGTTCTCTCGGTCGGATCGGGAGTGAGAACCGAAGCGATACCCTGTGAGGGAACGTCGCCGAGAGTCATCGCAAGACTCCAGATAAGATATGTAACGAAAATCCAGATGTAGATTGCAAGCTTGTTCTCCTTGAACGGGACGTTAAGGAAAACCACCGCGCTCATTACAAGCAGCGGAATGATTGACTTGAGTATCATGGACTTGAACTTGCCCTTTGAGCTCTTGGAGCGGTCAATCATATTGCCGACAACGGGATCGAACACCGCTGAAACTATCTTGGCAACGAGAATAAGAATGCCGACAATAGCGATATCGGCGCCGAGTATCGAAGCGTCAAATTCCGCCTGATACGAATTGAGGAGTCCGACTATCGCCTGAAAGCCGAAAAGGCCCAGAGAATAGGCGGCAATCTCCTTAAAGTTCATGTACTTTTTTGCTTTTTCACCCATAAGAATTTCCCCTTTGCTTTTTTATGTTCTAATAATATATTAAAAACCTTGCTTAGTCAACCGATTAAAGCAAACCGTTTTGAAGCTTTGCCGCAATAACGGTATTTTTCATAAGCGTCGCTATGGTCATCGGGCCTACACCGCCGGGAACGGGAGTTATAAACGAAGCCTTTTTCTCGACCGCTTCGAAATCAACGTCGCCGCAGAGCTTGCCGTCGGCGTCTCTGTTCATTCCGACGTCAATTACAACCGCACCTTCCTTAACCATATCGGCACTCACGAACTTCGCTCTGCCGACCGCCGCGACGAGTATGTCCGCCTGACGCGTGATATCGGCAAGATTCTCCGTCTTTGAATGGCATATTGTGACCGTGCCGTCACGCTTTAAGAGAAGCATAGCCATAGGCTTACCGACTATATTGCTTCTGCCGATAACCACACAGTGCTTTCCGCGTACGGGAATATCGTAATAATCGAGCATTTCGGTTATGCCTGCGGGTGTGCACGGCAGGAAGGTGTAGTCGCCTATCATTATGTGTCCCGTGTTGACCGCGTTGAAGGCGTCGACGTCCTTTTCGGGTGAGATAGCGGTGATAACCGCCTTCTCGTCAAGGCCCTCGGGTAGCGGAAGCTGACAGAGTATGCCGTTGACCTCGCTGTCGTTGTTGAGCTTTTCGATAAGCGCAAGCAGCTCTTCAAGCGAAGTGTCGGCAGGCAAAGCGTATTCCCGTGAAATAATGCCCGTCGCCTCACACGCCTTTTTCTTGTTATTGACATAAATTCTTGAAGCGGGGTCGTCGCCGACTATAATAACCGCAAGAGTTACGCTAACGCCCTTTGAATTGAGAAGCGAAACCTGCTCCTTGACGCCGTCCTTGACCGCCTGCGAAACGAGCTTGCCGTCAATTATTCTTGCCATTGTCATTCCCCTCTCTCAAAGACTTTTCATAATCCTTAATCTTTTTCTTCTGAAGCTTGGCTACGTTCTTACGTTGAGTTCTCTCTTCCTTAATCTCACCCACACGGTCACGGACCTCGTAATCCTTGTCCTTCGGCAGAACCTCGACGGGTGTGTAGGGTACGGGATTCTTCTTAAGGTCGAGCAGTTTGATAATAAGAATTGCAAGGCAGAGAACCGCAAGCACCGCAGAAAGAATCTGCGAAACCCTGATATTGGTGTCGCCGAGATAAAGGCTGTCGGTACGGAAACCCTCGACAACCGCCCTTTCTGCTCCGTATATAACGCCGTACCAGAGCATAATCTCACCCGCGAACTTATAGTGCTTTTTCATTATGTAATATAGAATGAAAAAGCCTATGATGCACCAAAGCGATTCGTAAAGGAACGTAGGATGAACAGGTGAAAGCGTATCAACCTTAATGCCTTTTTCCATCAGCTCCATCTGATGGTCGAGCAGATACGCCTCAACCTTTGACGAGTACATACCCCAGGGCATTGAGGTGTTCGTGCCGAATGCCTCCTGATTGGTGTAATTTCCCCATCTGCCTATGCCCTGACCGATAAGGAAGCTCATTGCGCACATATCGAGAAGCTTATAGAAATTCAGACCGTTCTTTCTGCAGGTAAAGTAAGCAGCCAGCAGTCCGCCGATAAGACCGCCGTAAATGGCGAGTCCTCCCTGCCATATCTGCGGTATCTCGGCAAGGTGCATTCTGTAATAATTCCACTCAAACAGCACGTAGTAAAGCCTCGCGCCGACTATTCCGCCGAGAGTGCCGAAAATCAGCACGTCGACCATCTTGTTAAGGTCGATTTTCCATTTGTATGCGGTCCTGCCGCCGAAAAGTACGGCGAGCAGGAAGCCGAAGGCGATTATAACACCGTAGAATTTAATGCTTACGTCAATATTGACGTAGGGTATAGTGAACTCAACTAGCGTTGAGTAAACGTTAAAAGTATGGTCAATGCCCGTAAAGGTTACTTCAGTTAAATCACTTAAAAACCTCATTGTCATTCTCCTTTCGGCTTTATTACGGACAGCGAGCAGCAATCCGTGTGCACTGACGAGCGAAGTCTGTCGTTAATCTCGTCAAGCGTAATCGAGCTTAAAACCTCGGCGTCCTCAAATATGCTCTCGCCCGCAAAGTACGAGGCAACCACGCCGTTGGCTATATCGTCAATATCGTTGAAGGACATTATCAGCCGTCCGTACTGCATTCTGCGTACTCTCTCAAAGTCATCGGCGGCTATGCCCTCGCGCGAAAGGCGGTCAATTTCGGCCTTGATTCTCTTTGCGACCTCGTCGTATTTTTCCGACTCGCCCGAGAAAATAAGACTTGAATAACCGTATCCGAACAGATACTCTGAGCTGAAATTTGAATTGATAAGTCCGTCGCCCAAAAGCTCGTTGTAAAGCTTTGAGGTCTTGCCGCTCAGAAGCTCGATAATGCACTGGCTGAGTATGAGCTCGCGCGTAGTGCGCTCGGGTGTTCTGATATTTTCCTTGAAGCCGAGCGCAAACAGAGGTGCGGTGACCGCCATCTCACTCTCGACGTATGCTTTGTTTACGCCGTCGGGCTCCTCGAAGAATTTACGCTCTATTCTGACCTTGTCCTTTCTGACAAGTATTCTGTCGGCTACCTCAAGCACCGTGTCAACGTCGACGTTGCCCACTGCGCAGAACACCATATTCTCTAGATTGTAGAAGGTGTTGTAGCATTTATACAGAAGGTCGGCGGTTATGTGCGAAATCGACTCGACCGTTCCCGCAATTTCAATCTGAACGGGATGGTATTTATACATCGCCTGCAATACAGAGAACAGAAGCGCCCAGTTCGGGTCGTCCTGCGTCATCTTAATCTCCTGCCCGATGATGCCCTGCTCCTTCTGAACGGTCTGCTCGGTAAAATACGGGTGCGTTACAAAGTCGAGCAGTATCTCGAGGTTTTCCTTAAGCTTACCCGTACACGAAAACAGATAGCAGGTGCGGTCGAATGAGGTGTAGGCGTTGGCGTTTGCACCCGTCTTTGAGTAACGGTCAAACGCGTCAATCTCCTCACTCTCAAAAAGCTTGTGTTCAAGGAAATGCGCGATACCCTCGGGAACACATGTGAATTCTCTGTCGTCGTTAAGGCGGAAGGCGGTGTCAATGGAACCGTACCTTGTGCCGAAAATGACATAGGACGACGCGTAGTTTTCCTTGGGATAAACTATCATCTTAAGTCCCGAGTCGTGCTCGATTTCAAAATATCTCTCGCCGAGTCTTTCGGAAACAACTTCCTTTATATTACTCACCGTCATCGTCCTCCTTTCCCGCAAGGGTATAGACGGTGTCAAGCGTAATACGCTTCGCAGCCCTTATAACGTCCTCTCTGGTGAGAGCCTGATATTTTTTTATTGACTCCTCTATCGGCATAATATCGTCCTCGACAATCTTGTTTGACAAAAAGGCGTCTATGCCGTCGGGGGTGTCAAGCGCGCCCGAAAGCGCGTCGCATATAGCGGTCTTTGAGGCTTCAAATTCCTCGTCGGTAAAACCGCCGTTTTTCATAATTTCAAGCTGATTGAGTATTTCGTCAAGCGCCTGCTGACGGTTTGAGTACTCAATGCCCGACTGAACAATTACAAGCCCCTTTTCGCGCATAAGCGAAGCTGAACAGTAATAGCAGAGGCTCAGCTTTTCACGGACATTTTTGAACAGTCTTGAATATATGCCGCCGCCGAAGATGTCAACCATCATCTGCTCGGCATAAATATCGTCCTTACGGTGCGTCATACCGCTTCGGAAACCCAGAACGAGCTTCGACTGATTGATGTCCATCGTTTCCGTAACCTCGGTTACGTCCTCAGCGCTCTCGACAAACAGAGTTTCATTCTCAACAGGCTCGCGCTCGATCTGCGAAAAGCGCTCCTTTATAAGCGCGGTCGCCCTGTCGGCGTTGAAGGAGCCGACGAAATTGAACTGAACTCTTGCGTCCTTCAACAGTTCACGCCACGCAGAGTACGCGCTGACGGCGGTTGACTGCTTAATCGCGTCTATCGTTTCCTCGCGGGTAATGCCCATTACCTCGTCGGCGCACATTATTTCGAGCATACGCGTAAAAGCGTAGCGGCGCTTGTCGTTGACCGCGCTCTCGATATTTTCGACTGCAAGCCTTTTCTGAAGCTCATACTTGTCACTGTCAAGGCTGCCGCCCTCGGCGTCCGGTTCAAAAAGCGCATCGAGCAGAAGCTCAAGGCAAGCCTGACCGACATCCTCGCCGTCAAGCGAATACTTATTGTCAATACAGGTCATCTCAAGCTGTATAAGACTGTTCTCGCCGAAGCGCGTAACCACGCCGTCCAGCACCGCTCCGTAAAGATACTCAAGCCTTGAGTTAAGCTCTGCGGGCGTGGGGTATTTCTTTGTGGAATAGGTAAGATATTTCGGCAAAACGAGAAGCTCGCCCAGATTTTTGCCCTTGGGCACAAGCAGCGAAGCCGTTATAATCGACGTTTTGAAGCTGCCGCCCTCAACGAATACCGACCTTAACGCAGGCGATATTTCAACAACTTTCGGATTGATTTTCATCTTTTTTCCTCCGTGAAAAAACTAAAAATATGATATCACACTTGGCGGTGAATTTCCACTGTTTATTGTATTATTTACCAAAAGTTTTAATTATTTATTATTTTTTATCGCGATATAAACTAAATCAAACCGACAATAATAAAATATATATTTTTATCGTTTACTTTTTTCGGTTTATATGTTAAGATAAACTTTGAATGATTTTACAAGGAGGGATATTATGGGCGAAAAGCATACCGTACAGAAGGCCGCCGCGAGAGCGGTGCTTCACAGAATGCTCGGCTACGTTGACAAGGACCCCGAGGCTAACCTTGAAAAGCTGGCCGTTAAAATCAGCTCATTCTTTACCGGTCTGTTCCCTCCCGAGAATTTTGAAAAGATGAAAGCGGTTGCAAGGGATAAGGACAACGTATGGCATCAGCTTGCGCTGTCAATTATCTCCGACGTTGACCGAAACGTCGTCGAGCAGATGCTCGTTTCTCTCGGCATCGACGCGGGTTACTACGGAACAAAAACCGTACGCTCGCTTCGCGAAAAGGAAAAATGCAACATACCCTTCATTATTCTTTTTGACCCGACGAGCGCCTGTAACTTGAAGTGCAAGGGCTGCTGGGCCGCCGAATACGGCCACAAGCCGAACCTCACCAATGAGGAGCTGCAGTCAATCGTTTCTCAGGGCAAGGAAAT
>JAEEUJ010000074.1 GCA_016290515.1 Clostridiaceae bacterium | reverse complement strand
GGTGAAGCTGTTTGCGTTGATGCTTGTTACCGAAGCAGGAATTGTAATGCTTTCAAGCTTTGAGCAGCCCTTAAAGGCGTATGTGCCTATTGATGTAATTGTGTTTGGCAATACTACCGTTTCAAGATTTGAGCAGTTAAGGAATGTGCCGTAACCGATAGTCTTGACGCCGTTTGAAACTGTGACATTTACGATTGCGTTATTGTTTTTGAATACATAATTGTCAATATTCTTAACATCATAGCCGTCAAGCTTGGCAGGAACCTTGACATCGGAACCTGTGCCGCTGTAGCTTGTTATTTTAACATTATTTCCGCTTGTTACGGTATAGCTGTAATCGTGATTGTCAAAGCCGTTCATAAGGCGGTCAATTTTATATGCGTCAAATGCGTCAACAACGCCGTCACCGTTAATATCGCCTGCAATAAGACCGTAAATTATAAGTCCGTTACCTTCAAGATGGCTTCTTGCAATCTGATAGTCCTCTATTCCGATTTCGCCGTCCTCGTTGATGTCGCCCGTTTCAATTTCCTCGATATTGACAAATTCAATGCCGTTCTGCTGAGCAAAAGCCTCAGCATTGGTGTATGGACTGCCGTAAATTCTCCACAGACTTCTTTCCTGCTGACCCGTCTGCTCATTGTAATCAAGGAATGCTCTGTTATATATTGACTGAACAGAGTGCGGAATAAGAATTTCCTTAAGTCCCGTACAGCCTACGAAGGTAGCCTCATCAATTTTGGTAATGCTGTCGGGAAGGATTATTCTTTCTATCTTGTTGCAATTTCCGAAGGAGTACATACCCATAAGCTTTGTGCCCTGTTTAACGGTCAGTACGCCCTCGTAATTCATATCAACTCTCAGAAGATAACCGTTGCAGTAAACAACGCCGTCAACATAGGGAATTGCCGTGTTGTCAATAACCTGAGCGCCGATTTCCTTAATATTGTTGCCCAGAACAAGTTCACGCAGGTTTGTGCATCCGCTGAATGCCGAGAAGCCGATACTTTCAACGCTGTCGGGAACGGTAATCTTTGTAACGTTGGTAAGCCCGCTCATTGAGAATGCGCCGAGCTCCTTAACCGTGTATCCGTCAATAGTTGACGGGATTGTAACAACGGTATCGTTGCCCTGATAGGAATAACCCTGGAAAACATCGGAATAAAGCATCGCAGCGCCGTCGGGTCGGATGCAGTATTTCCACAGTCCGTCCGCACTGAGATAAACGGTGTTATCGTGGAAGGTAAAGCCGTTGTCATTTGCATAGGTTTCTGCGGCAGTACCTGCATAGCCGTAGATTGTAAATCCGTCAACGGCAACATCCTCGCCTGCCTGCTCGTCATAGAAGTAACCGAAAGCGTCGTAACCTATAGTTGTAACGCTTGCGGGAATTTCAATTTCTCTTAATGATGTGCTTGCAAAGGCAAAGGCGCCTACGCTTGTAAGATTGTGTGGAAGTATTACAAAATCAAGTGCACCGCAGAGGTTAAAGGCATTTACGCCTATTGAGGTTACGCTGTCTGCAATATCAACATCATAAACATTTGATTGGATAAATGCGTCCTGACCGATATTGGTTACGCCGTCAAGAATTACAACCTTTTCAATATCAAAATCTCTCCACGGAGAAATCAGAGCCTCGTTTGCGCCGGGTACCATACCGTAGTCCGCCATAGCGCCGTCGCCGCTGATTTCAAGAGTTTTACTGCCTATGTCATAGCTCCAGAAGCAGTCGCCCGTTGTGCCGTAAAGGGGAGCAACCTTGAAATTGAAGGAAGAATCATAAGCAATCGGTGTTGTTGCCCAGTCGAAATCGTCATCGTCAGCGTATTCGTAAAGCCAGGTATCAAAATCAGCTTCCGTACCGTTATTAAGATTTTCCGTGCTGATGATAAAGATGAAGTCGTCATACAGGAAGTCATCCTTATAATCGTTGAAGAAAGCGGCAGGACCTGCGTCAATTATTGTAAAGCCTGCGTTTTCAAGCACGTCGGTATTCCAGCCGATATAGTCCTTATAGAATCCGTGGTCGGCATTTCGAAGATCCGTGCGGAAGGCTATCGCCTTTATTTCGTCCTCGTCAAAGAAAATCGAGTCTCCGTCATTATATATCATACCGTACTGGTCAACGGCATAGATGCACGGATTATATTCCCTGATTTCAAGATTGAGATAGCACTTAGCCGCAGGATTGCTGTAATCCATCTCGTCATTCTCGTTTTCGGGATAATTATGCACTCCGAAGCAAAGCTCGGTTGTATTGATGAAATCTCTGTTATTATCCGGTTCAATATATATACCGGAGCCTACATCGGGATAACCCTTTTCGGTTGCATCGCAGAATTCTACGTGATAACCGTCGTCGGTTACCTCGTTGAAATTGAATGAATAGAAATTCGTTACGCCGTAGCGGGGATTCCATTCATAATCGGAATTGACCTGAATGAAAAGGCTTTCGTTCCTGTCGATATAAAGAGTCGTGCCGTCGAAAACTGTCTTTTCAAAGCCGCCCGGAGTATATACGGTGGCGTCGCAATAAAGTCTCCAGGGCTCACGCACCTCAACGATAAGATCGTTTGTCTGAATAATCGGAGTTTCGGACCAGCTGAAATTCGCCCACATATCGTCCCAGCTGAAGTTTTCGGGAAGCTCGTAAAGCGAGTAGGTCATTCTTGCGGTCGTTCCTATATCCATATCGTTGGGGACGGTAACCTCACAGCCGAAGCTGTTTGGGTCGATTTCATTGCTCGCGTAACCGAGTGTCTGCGCATCGCCTTCGGTAACCGTAAAGCCCATACTCGTAAGGCTGTCGGCAAAATTACCTTCGCCCGCAACGCCGTAGTTGAAGCCTACTGCGGGGAATACGCCGTGAGAGGCGTTGTCCCAATGCGTTTCGCACCAAAGGAAAATGCTCTCACCGGGAGCAAGCTTCAGCGTTTCGCCGTCAAGATATCTGTTGCCGTTGCTGTCACGGACAATCGCATACATAAGATAATCGTCAAGCGAAATGAAAACCTCGGTCGGGAAATGAAGGTCTTCTCCGTCGGGGTCGGGATTTCTGAAGCTTGCGGTGCCGTTGTCAATAAACAATTCACCGACATAGCCGTCAAGGGCAAGTGCATAGATATGCATAGTGTTTGCATCAAACGCACCGCTGATTTCAAATTCGATATTGTAAACTTCTTCGCTGTCGAAGGTGTGAATATCGTTGTTTTCGTCAAGCTCGGCGTTGATAATATCAAGCGTAACCGCATCGTTTCCCGAGCCGAAAACTACGGTGTCGCTGTCAACGACGGTTGCGTCCTTGAAGTGAATGATATGCTCCTCATACCAGCCGCCGTTTTCGCCGCCGTCAATTTCGATTTCCAGACGCAACTCGCCCTCGGGGAGAACAAGCTCATCAAAAATGAGGTCGCCGGGTCCGCTTATAACGGGTTCGCCGCGGTAATTGTTTTCACCGCAGACTACAACTCTCATAAAGCTCGAGTCGAAATCACCGCCTACGTTGAATGTGATGCCGCTGAAATCGCCGTTCGGAATGCTGACCGCTCCGTTGACGATATTCGCGCCCGTGACGGTAATCTCAATATGATATCCGTCAATTTCATATTCGGCGGTATTGCCGTTGAAACTGTCGGTACCGAAAGTTACCCAGCAGTCGATGTCGGCGAATACGCTGACGGGAGCGATTGAAAGAATCATACACAGCGAAATAAAAATCGCCAGTAATGATTTGAATCCCTTTTTCATAATCCTTACTCCTTTTTTGGCTATATTTGCATAGACTTGGTTTTATATTATCATATATTGTATATAAAATCAATAATTATTCACTATTTTCCGGTGTTGCCGTATTCGCTTTTTACGACAAAAAAATCGACAAATATTTGTACAGTGTTACACTTTATTTTTTGTGTTTCGTTGTGTTAAAATATTATCGGTATATTTTGCGATGTACCGAAATAAAAGTAATTAACACCTTAAAGGGTGAAAGGAGTTTTAGTTATGGGACTTATAAGAGCAGCTGCAGGTGCAGTAGGCGGTAACTTAGCCGATCAGTGGAAGGAATTTTTCTACTGCGAAGCTATCGACAAGGACGTTCTTGTTGTTAAGGGACAGAAGAGAATAGGTAACCGTTCCTCCAACACCAAGGGCAACGACAACATCATTTCCAACGGTTCGGGTATTGCCGTAGCCGACGGTCAGTGCATGATTATCGTTGAGCAGGGCAAGATTGTTGAGGTTTGCGCGGAACCCGGCGAATTCACTTACGATTCGTCAACCGAGCCGAGCATCTTCACGGGATCACTTAAGGAATCCATCAAGGAGACCTTCAAGAACATCGGACGCAGGTTTACATACGGCGGCGATACCGCTAAGGATCAGAGAGTTTATTATTTCAACACCAAGGAAATCATTGATAATAAATTCGGTACTCCCAGCCCGATTCCTTTCAGAGTAGTTGACAGAAAAATCAACCTCGATATCGACGTTTCAATCAGATGCAGCGGCGTTTACTCTTATAAGATTGCCGACCCGCTTCTTTTCTACACAAACGTTTGCGGCAACGTAGCTGACGAGTATAAGAGAGAGGAAATCGATTCTCAGCTCAAGACTGAGTTCGTTTCAGCTCTTCAGCCGGCATTCAGCAAGATGTCGGATATGGAAATCAGACCCAATCAGGTTGCAGGCCATGCTGAGGAACTCAGTGAAGCTATGAATGAGGCCCTTACCGCAAAGTGGTCCGAGCTTCGCGGCCTTGAGGTTGTTTCAATCGCGATGAACCCGATTACTCTTCCCGAAGAGGATCAGGAACTTATCAAGCAGGCACAGCGTGTTGCCATGATGAAGGATCCCACCTATGCGGGCGCAACCCTTGTAGGTGCTCAGGCTGACGCCATGAAGGCTGCCGCTGCAAACGAAGGCGGCGCTATGAACGGCTTTATCGGTATGGGTATGGCAATGAACGCAGGCGGCGGCGCAAATGCGGCTGCAAATCTTTACGGTATGGGTCAGGCTCAGGCAGCTGCGGCTCCCGATGCGGCAGCGGTCGCAGGCGGCTGGAAATGCGACTGCGGTACCGAAAACACCGGCAACTTCTGCACCAATTGCGGCAAGGCTAAGCCCGCTGCACCGGCTGCGTGGAAGTGCGAGTGCGGTACGGAGAACACCGGTAAATTCTGCACCAACTGCGGTAAGGCTAAGCCGGCAGGTCCGTGGAAGTGCTCAAAGTGCGGCACCGAGAATAACGGTAAGTTCTGCACAAACTGCGGTGCTCCTGCAGACGCTGAATAATAAACTGACAGATTTTTACAGGTGAAGCTATATGGCTGAATTGTTAAATTACAAATGTCCGCATTGCGACGCTCCGATTCAGTTTGACTCAACTGCGCAGAGGATGAAATGTCCGTACTGTGACAGCGAGTTCGACGTTGAGGCGTTACGCAGTAAGGACGAGGTGCTTAACACTCAGCCTGCTGACGAATTCAACTGGGAAAAGCCTAACGAGGACGGATGGACCGAAGATGAAGTCAACGGAATGTCCGTCTTCGTCTGCAAGGCTTGCGGCGGCGAGATAGTCGGCGACAGTAACACTGCCGCCACGTCCTGCCCTTACTGCGGAAATCCCGTTGTTATGTCTGGCAGACTGTCGGGCACCCTTAAACCTGATTTTGTTATTCCTTTCCAGCTTAACAAGGATCAGGCAAAGCAGGCACTGAAGGATTACATAGGTGCCAAAAAATTCGCGCCGAATACCCTTAAAAGCGAAAACAAGATTAAAGAGATTAAGGGACTTTACGTTCCTTTCTGGCTGTTTGACTCGGATATCAACGCGAGTATGATCTTTGAAGGAACTAAGGTCAGAACGTGGAGTGATTCCAAGTACAGATACACCGAAACGAGCTTCTATAATATTTTCCGCGAGGGCGAAATGAGCTTTTCAAACATTCCCGTCGACGGCTCGTCTAAGATGCCCGATGACCTGATGGAATCAATAGAGCCCTATGATTTTTCAAAGGCGGTTGATTTCCAGACTGCATATCTTGCGGGTTTCCTTGCGGACAAATACGACGTAACGATGGAAAACAGCGTCGGCAGGGCTAACGACAGAGTCAAGACCAGCGCCGAGGAAACGCTGCGGTCCACCGTTGACGGCTTTACGGCTCTCAAAACGCTCTCTAATACCGTTCGGGTCAAAAAGGGCACGGCAAAATACGCTATGTATCCCGTATGGCTGCTTAACACGAATTATCAGGGCCAGATGCTGACATTTGCGATGAACGGACAGACCGGAAAAATTGTCGGTAATATACCCGTCAGCAAGGCGAAGCTCGCAGGACTCTTTGCCGGACTTACGGCAGGCGTAGGCGTAGTTGTATATCTCGTCGGCGGTCTGCTCGGTATGTTTTAAGGGGGTGCGGGTATGAAAAAAGTTGTATGTATTCTGATTTCTCTCGTGCTTCTAACCCTGATTTGCATACCGTGTTTTGCACAAAACGACGACCTTGTAGTCGACGATGCCAACATTCTCTCCGATTCCGAGGAGCAGGTGCTTGAAGCAAAGCTTAAGGAGATAAGCGACAGGCAGGAACTTGACGTTGTAGTTCTCACCGTTTACGGACTTGACGGCAAGGACATAAATGCCTATGCCGATGACTTCTTCGATTACAACGGTTACGGCAGGGGCGACGGCCATGACGGCTGTCTGTTCATAGTCGACATGGACACGAGATACTACACTATGTCGACTACGGGCTACGGCATTACCGCCATTACCGATTACGGCCTTGAGGTCATCTACGAAGAGGTTCTCAACGAATTCAAGGACGGCTACTATTACGACGGCTTCGGCAGATACGGCGAGCTTGTCGACGAGTTTGTCACTCAGGCTAAGACGGGTGCTCCGTATGACGAGAATAATCCTTACGGACAGTATTACTCGGGCTACTTTGATTACAGCGACTGGGACGATGATTACGAAAGTTCGGAAACGACCGAGCGCAATCCCGTTATGGGAGTGTTGATATCGCTTGTTGTTGCGGTAATCGTTTCGCTTATAGTTGTCGGTATGGTCAAGAGCAGTTATAAGCCGGTTAAGTTTAATTCAAACGCCGGTTATTATCTTGACAACGGCAGCCTGCACATTACAAACAGCTACGAGAACTTCCTTTATAAGAACGTTTCGCGCGTTAAGATTGAGACCGAAAGCTCGTCCGGTCATTCGGGCGGAAGCTCGACTCACACGTCATCGTCGGGCATGTCGCACGGCGGAGGCGGCGGAAGATCGTTCTGATAAAATTAAAAAGAAAAGCGATGTGCTTTGGCACATCGCTTTTTGTTATGCGGTTTACTGATGTTGTTTTCCCTTAAGAACAGGGGAGAGCGGCTTATAAATAAACATTGAAATAATAACACACAGCAATCCCTTTATAAACGTAAACGGAACGTTGAAAATGAGCAGAGACTGTTCGATGCTCTTCATTGACGGGATAATCGCCTGATACGCCTGAAGCACGATTTCCTTCGGCATGAAGTTGTAGTAAAACGGATAAACAATAAAGAGATTGGACGGGAAGCTGACCGCAGCCATACAGATTGCGCCTATAACGCCGCCGAGAAGAGCCATTTTCATAGTCTTTTTCTTTTTGTAGATCAGACCGGCAACAAGTGCAAAAACAGCGCCGAGTATGAAGTTTGAAAGCTCTCCGACGTAGCCAGACTGACTGACTGCAAGGTGAATTACGTTCTTGACCAGCGCTATCGCAACGCCGGCAAGCGGGCCGTAAGCAAAAGCGCCCAAGAGCTCCGGCAAATCCGAGAAGTCAAGCTTTATGAAGCTCGGAATGAACGGAATGGGAAATTCGAGGTACTGCAATACTATTGCGACCGCCGTGAGCATACCGCAACCTGCGATAACCCGTGTTTTTTTGAGTGAACTGTTTGACATAGTATTCCTTCTTTCATTGTTTTAATCAAAAGCCGTCAAACAGAAAAACGCCCCGAAAGCTCGGGGCGGAATGTACGTTAATACATCTTCTTTCATCCGGACTGTGACCGTCGGTTTCGGAATCTCACCGAATCAGCGCAAGGCGCTCGCAGACTTAGGCGCATATTGATAAGTTGAATTCGCTGAAAATGCGCTATTTAAGTGAACTTTGGCGTTTTCGATTTTGCTTTGCGTCAGCAAAGCTGCAATCTCAAGCCACCAAATTTCAATCTTAAAGTATCTGCATTTTCAGTGCTATGCAGTTTTCGTATAGCAGATTTGGTTTTAGATGAGGCGAAAAGCGGAGGAATACGAGGGCATTCCGAGCATTTTCAACAAAATATAAAGCCAAATATGCTTATGAAAACCGATTTGAACTTATCAGTATTCGCCTTCACTGCCGGTGGGGACTTTCACCCCGCCCTGAAGACAACTTTTAATTTCAATAGGATTATATACTCTGTGATTAGGTTTGTCAATATTATTTCTGTTTCTTTTCGGCTCCGAAAATAAGCGTCTTTACAACGGGAATACGTTTGATAATCTCAATGGCAAACGGAAGCAGAAGCGCAAGAACCGCGGCGATTATAATATAATCAAACGCCATGGGAATTCTGAGAAACTTCGTTTCAAAATGAGCTATAAGCACCAGAAGCGGATAGTGGAGAACATAGTAATTGAAGTTGTTCTTTGTCATGTATTGCGTGAATTTGTTTTTCTTATTTAAGAATCTCGACGCAAATCCCATAATCGCGATAACCGTTACCCAAAGATAGCTGTTGGTGAACAAGTCTCTGAGAACCTCTTGGGAGGTGTAGTTATAACCGTAATATCTTATTACGAACAGCGCACCGCTGACAGCGGCAACAATTATAAGCGCAATTGAGTTTTCGGCAATTGAAGCGATAAGCTTCTTGTTTGAAAAGACATAATAACCGAGCAGTATCATAAACAGATAAATGCCGAAACGGTAAACCGCTACGTAATGAGCGTTCAGTATCTGTGCGCTTCCCCATACGGGCAGGAAGAAAAGAAGAAGAATGAAAAGATTGACCTTTGAGCCGAGCTTTTCAAGTATTTTCTTTCTGTCAATGGCTTTGAGAAGTACTATAAGAAGCGAGCCGATAAACAGCACGTGACAGTACCAGAGCGGACCTATACCCGTGATACAGTAAACGAAATACTTTATAACTGCAGGGACAGATGCGGGATTTTCACCGAACATCTGTGTGTGTTGCGAGGTTACCCAGCCTGAAGTCCAGCCGATGAGAAAAATACCGGTAATTGAAGGCAACAGTATTCTTTTTGCTCTGTCTTTTATGAATTCCTTTGAGCTTCTCTTTGTCAGTGCGTATCTGGCGCTGACGCCCGATACAACGAACAGAAGGCACATAAACCAGGGATATACAAAACTTAAAAATGCGTCAAAATAGGGAATGCCGCGAATTCCGAGATTATTGATAACACCGCTGCAGTTAA
>JAEEUJ010000073.1 GCA_016290515.1 Clostridiaceae bacterium | reverse complement strand
TCTATCAGTATAATTCTGCTTATTGTTAATCAAAAAGCTCGGTGCTGAAGTATCTCTCGCCCGTGTCGGGAAGTACGGTTACAACCGTTTTACCCTTACCCAGCCTGCGTGCAAGCTTTATCGCTGCGGCAACGTTTGTGCCGCTTGAAATGCCGCACATTATGCCTTCCTCAGCGGCAAGGCGCTTCGCCGTTTCAAGCGCTTCCTTATCGGAAATAACGCAGATATTATCGTAAATCTTGGTGTTCAGGTTTTCGGGGATAAGTCCGTCGCCTATGCCCATCTGAAGATGTGTGCCGACTGCGCCGCCGCTTAAAATTGCAGCGTTTGCGGGTTCGACCGCCCAAATCGTGATTGAAGGATTCTGCTTTTTGAGAACCTCGCCGATACCGCTTATCGTACCGCCCGTGCCAACACCGCTGCAGAAGCCGTCAATGTCGCAGTGCACCTCTTCTAGGATTTCTCTTGCGGTGTAGTAGATATGTGTTTTCGGGTTGTCGGGATTGTCAAACTGAGAGGGAATGAACACCTTAGGATTCTCAGCTTTCATTCTTTCGGAAAGCGCGATGCATTCCGCCATGCACTTGCCGATATCGCCGTCGTCGTGAATGAGTATTACCT
The DNA here is from genome assembly GCA_016290515.1 of Clostridiaceae bacterium. GTDB lineage: Bacteria > Bacillota > Clostridia > Oscillospirales > Acutalibacteraceae > Fimenecus. Next base: position 8,877 of record JAEEUJ010000073.1, on the reverse strand, counting down.
CGGCTCCGTAGTTCTTTATGAGTTTCCTTCTCTCCTCGGAAACGGAGTCGGGCATTATAATTTTTACGTTGTAGTCCATAACCGCGCCGACGAGAGCTATTCCTATGCCCTGATTGCCGCTGGTGGGCTCAACGATAATTGAATCCTTATCAATAAGTCCCTTTTCGGCAGCCTGCTTAAGCATATTGTATGCGGTTCTCGTTTTGATGGAGCCGCCGATATTGACGCCCTCGTACTTAACGAAAATCTGGGCGCTGTTTTCGTCGACAAGCTTGTTGAGCTTAATCATCGGCGTATGGCCGATAGCGTCGAGTATAGTGTTGTAAACCATCTGAAATCAGCCTCTTTCGGGTTAATCTTTTGAATATTATACTACATTTTATTCTCAAATCAAGAATTATTTGCTTTGCATATTCTGTCCGCAAAGCCGAGTAAATCGTTTTCGTATTTTTCGGGATGTCTGAAATTTGACTGAGCATGCGTCGCGCCCTCATAAAAAATGAGTTCTTTCTCACTCTGACACGCTTCATAGCATTCGCGCGCCATTTCAGGCGGCACGAAAACGTCCGCGTCGCCGTGAACGAAAAGCATAGGCAGCTTCGTTTCGGCCACGCTTTTTCTTGAGTCGCATTTCTTAAGGTCAAGCTTAAGAAAGACTTTAGTAAGCAGACCGAGAATGTTGAGCAGGGGGAAGGACGGAAGATGTGCGGTGTTGTTGAGAACGTGCTTGAATTCCTCGCGGCAGTTTGTGAAGCCGCAGTCCTCTATAATGCCGACAACGTTTTTTGTCAGGTCCTTATTACTCGCCTGCATAACCGTCGCCGCACCCATAGAATTGCCGTACAGTACGATTTTTCCGTTGGGGAAATATGAGTTGACAAGCTCAATCCACTTGATTAAATCCTCGCTTTCGAGTATGCCGAAGCCCGTGTACTTACCCTCGCTGCCGCCGTAGTGGCGGTGATTGAGAAGAAAACAGTTGTAGCCCCGCTTTAATATCGGCTCAACCATCGGCGCAAAATCGTAATATCCCGACGAGTTGTAGCCGTGAACGCAGAGTAATGTTTTGTCGGTCTTGTTTTCGTTTATGTAAAAGTCGCCGTAAAGCGTAAGACCGTCGTCGGTTATGACCGAAACGTGTTCATAAGGATAGGTTTCCTTGATATGCTTCGTCGCCGCGTCACAGCGCTTTATTACTTTCGGAAGATCCTCGCCCAGAAGCGGGTCGGGCTTCGGGTTTTCCCTGTCGGTGGCGGGGGTGTTGAAAAACAGAAAATACATCACTGCAAAGCAGACGGCGAACAGAAAAACAGTAAGCGCCGCAAGTATTATCAAGGCAATAACAAGATATTTCACTTCAATTCACTCCCGAGAATATTTGAACATAGAAATAATAGCATAAATGAACTCTATGTTCAATTATAATTATTGAAATTTAATATAAAATGAATTATAATATTATTATCTATATTCGGAGGTGCGATATGAGAACGGTTGAACTTACTATACCCTGTGGCAAAATCAAAGGTGTGGAGACTGACGACTGCCTTGAATTCCGCGGTATCAAATATGCAAACGCGGGCAGATGGGAATACCCCGTACAGGTTGAACAGTGGGACGGAGTTTATGACGCTACGTATCACAAGGACTGTTCGTATCAGCGCAGGGCGTTTGAGGACGACGAGGTCTGCAACGCGTTTTACCATAACGAATTCCGCAGAGGCTCGAGTTTCACTTATTCCGAGGACTGCTTCTACCTGGGAATTCAGACTCCCAAATTCGTCGAGAAGGCGCCCGTCATTATCTATATCCACGGCGGCTCCTTTACGGGCGGAAGCTATAACGAGGACCACATCAACGGCAGGGAGCTGACGAGAAACGGTATTATCTTCTGCGCTATGAATTACCGCCTCGGACCGTACGGCTTCTGCGCGCATCCCGACCTTAAGGACAAGGACGGCATCTGCGGAAACTACGGACTTTACGACCAGTATATCGCAATCAAATGGATAAGAGATAATATCGCGGCTTTCGGCGGCGACCCCGACAACATAACGATTATGGGACAGTCTGCGGGCGCGATGAGCGTTGATATTCACCTTACAAACGAAATGTGCAAGGGCTGGTTCAGACGCGCCTACATGATGAGCGGCGCTGCGCTTCAGCGTAAAATCCTGAAGCCCTACACCGTAGAAAAAATGAAAAAGTTCTGGGACGCAGTATGCGAAAAGGCAGAGTGTCAGAATATGGCTCAGCTCAAAAGCGTCGACCCCGAAAAGCTCTACTACGCGTGGTTTGACGCTCAGAAGCAATTCAAATTCAGTATGCCCTACACTTTCCCCGTGTACGACGGTAAGCTTCTCAGAAAAGAGACCTTTACCATGAACAACATACCCGATATTCCCTACATTATCGGTATGACGACAAACGATATGATACCCTTCGGTCTTGAAATCACGAACAAAAGCTGGGCGAAAAAGGCGTACAGCATCGGCAGCCCCTGCTATCTTTACGATTTCGACCGCGACTTGCCCGGCGACGATAAGGGCACGTGGCACTGCTGCGATATGCTCTATGTTTTCTCAACGCTCGGCATAAGCTGGAGACCGTTTGAGGAGGACGACTACAAGCTTTCCAAGATAATGAACAAAATGCTCTGCAACTTTGCCAGGACAGGCAATCCCAACTGCGACGGTCTTCCATACTGGGAGGCAAACTGGCAGAAGGTTATGCGCCTTAACAAGGAGTGCGAGCTTGTAAACTGGGAAACCAAAAAAATCTTTATGAACACCGTAACGGGTAAAGGAACATCTATCTGATGAGTAAATTCAGCTATAAATTCAGGCTTGTCGGTCAGAGCGCCTGCTCTGCCGAATATGAATGCAACGGCATTACGGCAAAGCTTGACGCCGTATCGGACAGCGCCGTGAGAGTTGCCGTTTATAAAAAGGGCGATAGCATACTTCCGACCTTTCTTGTCGACCCCGATAACAAGTTTCTGTTAAAGGGCAGGGACAGACTCTCGGCCGACGGCTTCACGGGCGCACTTACAAAAACCGCTGAGGACGAATACACCCTTGGCTGCGGCGTAAAGCTCAGCATTGACACTGATAATTTTCTGATAAAATACACCGATAACGGCAGCGTTCTGTTTCGTGACAGAGCGCCGCTTGCCTATAATTTTTCGGGCGAGTTCGGCGATGGAAATTTCCATTACGTCAGCCGCGAAGCGGGCGAGTATATTTACGGTCTCGGCGATAAGACGGGAGAGGTGAACAAATACGGTCAGTCCTACCGCATAGAGGCTACGGACTGTATGGGCTTCGACCCCAAGTCAACCGATCCTATGTATAAGCATCTGCCGTTTTATATCTGCGAAAACTCAGTCGGCAGCTACGGCATTTTCTACGACACGAGCGACACCTCGTATTTTGATTTCGGCAAGGAAATAAACAATTACTATCCCGCTTATAAATATTTCAGAACCGAGGACAACGTGCTCGTTTACTACGTTTTCTTCGGCTCAAAGCTTTCCGTTCTCAGGCAGTTTTCCGCGCTCTGCGGTAAGGCGGCGTTCCCGCCTAAGTGGAGCTTTGAATATTGCGCGAGCACCATGGCGTACACGGACGCCGACAGAAGCATTGACAAGATGAATGCGTTCCTTGACAGAGCAAAGGAGCTTGACCTTTCGTGCAAGGGATTCTATCTTTCGTCGGGTTATACTTCAATAGGGAAATACAGATACGTCTTTAACTGGAATTATGAAAAATTCCCCGATCCCAAGGCGTTTGTTGAGAACTTCAAGGCAAACGGAATTGAAATAATTCCCAATATCAAGCCTGCTTTTCTCAGCGACCACCCTATGTACGAGGAGCTCAGAAGCAGGGGACTGTTTGTCAAAAACGAGGACGGAACACCGTTTGTTACTCGCTTCTGGGACGGACTGGGCAGTTATCTTGACTTTACCAATCCCGAGGCTTTTGATTTCTGGAAAGCTCAGGTTAAGGAAAAGCTGCTTGATTACGGCATAACTGCAACCTGGAACGACAACAACGAAATTGACATAAAGGACAACGATGCGCTCGCTTACGGCTTCGGCGACGGCGAGGTCAATGCCGCGAGAATAAGGAACACTCTGACCTATCTTATGGTCGCTTCGTCCTACACGGCTCAGACCGAAAACGAGCCCGACAAGCGCCCGTTCCTTTCGTCGCGCTGTTCAAACGCGGCTATAAGACGGCTTGCCCAGACCTGGTCGGGTGACAACCGAAGCGAGTTCGGCGATTTGCGGTATTGCAACAATATCGGACTTACTATGTCCGTTTCGGGACTCGGCTTCTACGGCCACGACTTAGGCGGATTTACGGGCGATATGCCGTCGAGGGAGCTTCTGCTTCGCTGGCTTCAGCTCGGACTTTTCCAGCCGCGCTTTACCGTCCATTCGTGGAACCGCGACGGCTCGGCAACTATGCCGTGGAGCTATGACGATATCATCCCGTCGGTTAAGGCGTTCTTTAAGCAGAGACGTCAGCTGCTGCCGTATATGTATAACTGTGCGTACAGACTTGCCGAATACGGCGAGCCGATAAACGCACCGCTCTGGCTGTACTATGACGACGAAAAATGCAAACAGCCGAGTGATTCGTATATGTTCGGCAGGGACATACTCGTCACCAATATTTTTGACGAGGGCAAAAACGAAACTTCGGTTTATCTGCCCGAGGGCGACGGCTGGTATCTTGGCGGCAGACTTTACGAAGGCGGCAGCGAGGTTAAACTTACAATCAGACCGACCGATGCCATGCCGTATGCCGTAAGGGCGGGAAGCGTTATCGCAACCGATGAGGGCGAGTACGGCTTCAAGTGCAAGGAAAAGCTTGTCTTTACCGTTTATCCGAAGAATTCGGGAACGTTTGAAAGCGAGTTCTTCACCGATGACGGCGAGAGTTACGCCTATCTTAATAATGACTGTATAAAACTGAAATTCAGCGTTGACTGTGGCGCGAATGATGTAAGCGTTAAATACGAAAATCTCGGAAATGAACAAATCACTCCCGAGATAAGACTCTGTGAAGAAGACAAAAGAACGCTTTACGTTGCCGTGCAGCAGAGCGACACCAGCTGCTGCTGAGTGTAGATAAAGCAGCTGAATCTTTCACCTTCGGTTTCATAGCTGTTATCGGCAAACGCTATGCAGGTTTCGGTTATACCGTTCTTTGCAAACAGTTCTTTCAATTCGTTTTCGCCGACGTTTGCCAGCACGCTGCAAAGCGTAAGGTAATAATCAAAAAGAGCAGCGCCGTCAATACCCGCGCCGTCGTTAACCGCCGTCAGACGAAGCTCGTTTACGCAGCTTTCGTCATCTGTTGTCAGGGTGAGAATGCAATCGCTCGCACCGACCTGCAGAAAATAGCAGTACTCATTTTCACTGTCGAGATAATAGGCGGAGCTGTCAATCTCAATCTCGCTTCGGCGATTGGCGCGTCTGCAGAATTCAATTAGGTCGCATTTCGGCTCGGCAGTACATGAACACAGCAGAATAACAATGTTCAGTATAACCGGAATTTTATAAAAATTTTTCATCTCAGTGCTCCAAAATTAATATTGAGTTTACAAAACCGAAGTTTTGATAAGTTAAAATATAATATGATTTTTCGGTTCAATATATGAAAAGGAAAGCGGTGGTGTTTTGTTTAAGAAGTTCAAAAAGATGAGCTCGGGCAAAAAGGCGGGAGTTATAATTACCTGCCTTGTGATACTCGGACTTATCGGCTATGTTGCCTACAATAACTTCAAGCCTCAGGACCTTGTTAAGTACAACGTTTCCGAGGTCTATAAGGGCGACATTCAGACGACCTACGAAACGACGGGTACGGTTGTGTCCTCAAACAGCGTTAAGCTTCAGGCACTCGAGGGCGTTATCGTGGACTCGGTCAATGTTTCCGTCGGCGACGTTGTCGAGGAAGGCGACGTGCTCGCTACCTTTGACGTAACACCGCTCAAGCCTACACTCGAGGAATACAGAAAAGCATATTCAAAGGCTAAGAGCGCCTACGATACTCAGGCGAAGCAGATAAGCGACGTCAGCAGTTCCGTAAGCTCCGCCAAGCAGGAAATTACAAGGCTTAATAATGAGATTGCGGTTCTTGAAGCAGAAATAGCTTTAGCCGAGAGCGCGGTTGACACCTCCGCAGCACCCGACGCTCAGTACAGCTCAGAGCAGATAGCCGCTATAACCGAAAAGCTTCAGAATGGCGGCTTTACACCGCAGGAAATTGCGGGTATAGTTTCCTCGCTTCAGTCAAGCGCTCAGGGTATCACCCGTGAGGACCTTGAGGCAGCTATCGAGAACTCAACCGCAACCAAGCGCGTTGAGCTTGCCGCCAAGCAGTCGCAGAGACAGCTTTACGAAACTCAGATTACCGTTTACGGCAACGGTATAGACGACACCGCTTTAAGCATATACAAATCCGTAATGGACCAGAAAAAGGCAGATTACGATAACTATAAGGCTCTCGTTGACGCCATGTCCGACGGCTGGACAGCCAAGGGCAAGGGAATAATCACCGAGGTCAATCTTGTTGCGGGCGAGCCCTTCAAGCCCGTAGCCTCTCAGTCAACCACCACTGATATTTCGTCGATACTCGGCTATGTTTCGGGCAACGCCGATATGTCGGGCATACTCGGCGATATAATGGGCTCAATTTCGGGCAACAATGCCGCGAGCGCAACGGGCATTGCGCTTGAGAACAACGAAGAACTTATTGCCGAATTCTCAGTCGGCAAGTACGATATACTCAAAATCAAGACCGGCCAGAAGGTTAAGGTTATTTCGCTGGGCAGTGAGTACGAGGGCGAGGTAATCTACGTCAGCGCAACCGCTAACGAGACCTCGGCATTTGATATAAGCTCGATTGCTTCAACCTTTACGGGCGGCTCATCCTCATCGGCGAGCGGCGCTCTTGTAAGAGTTAAGATAATCAACCCCGACGAGAAGATTATTATTGGCTTCGACGTTGATGTCCGTATCGACACCGAGCGCATCGAGGATGTGCTTGTTATACCGATTGACGCGGTTGTAACCGAGGACGGACTCAACTACGTTTATACGCTTGACGAGGAAAACAGGGTTCATAAGACCGAGGTCGTTGTCGGCAACTATTCGGACAACGATTACGAGCTTATTTCCGGCGTCGAAGCGGGAATGAAGGTCGTTGACAATCCCAAGACCACTATCGCAGAGGGCGAAAAGATTTCGCCCGACGGCATTAAATAAAGCATGAACGTTAAGGAAAATATACGCATAGCCATTTACAGCATCAGGACGAACTTAATGCGTTCGCTGCTGACGATGCTGGGCATAATAATCGGTGTCTCCTCCGTTATTTCGGTAATTACCGTCGGCAACGGGGGCAGGGACTATATTGTCGGAATGATACGCGAAATGGGTTCAAGTGCCATTACAATAGGCGTTGACGCGACGACCGCCGCCAATTCCGACTACATCACCGACAAGGACATCGAGGCTATAAAATCGCTTGAAAGCGTGCAGTATGTTTCGCCTATGGTTATGTCGATGGGTTCGCTTTCCACCGAGAATGTGACGGGTATAGGTATGCTTATCGGCGGTAACGAGGAAATGCGTTATGTTATGAGCACCGAGTGCAAATACGGACGCTACTTCACCGAAGCCGAGGGCGCGGCGGGCAGAGCCGTCTGCGTTATGGACACAACGAGCGCGCTTCAGTTTTTCGGCAAGAAAAACTGCGTCGGCGAATATATAAACTATTCCGTAAACGGTGTTACGACAACATTGAGAGTTATCGGCGTTACCGATATGTATTCCGCGTTCGGCAGTGACTCCGAAAGCATGATGGAGTCAATGCAGGCCATGGGCGGCGCGCAGATGGCAGGCGGTATGATTTTTGTCCCGCTTAAATTCTGCACCAGCTTTCTTGGCATGAGCGACCGCTATGACACGGTTTATATAATCGCCAGTGACGAAAATGAGCTTGACGCGGCGGGCAACGCGGCGCTCAACCGTATAAGAGCAAGGCATAATAACTATGACAAGGATTGCTATATGCTGACGAACCTTGCAACTTATATTGACCTGCTCGATACGGTTATCAATGTATTCACAATCTTTATCGCTGCAGTCAGTGCGATTTCGCTTATAGTCGGCGGTATCGGCGTTATGAATATAATGCTCGTTTCCATTACCGAGCGAACGCGGGAAATCGGTATCCGAAAAGCGCTCGGCGCAAAGACCTCAAATATACTCTTCCAGTTTTTGACCGAGTCCGTCATACTCTGCGTAATAGGCGGTACGATAGGGCTTCTTTTAGGCGTATCGGGCGCGGCGCTCGTTTCGTCGATTATGGATATACCGCTTCAGGTAAAGTTCTCAACCATAGCGCTTGCAATTGGTTTCTCGTCGTTTATCGGTATAGTGTTCGGCGTTTACCCCGCAAGACGCGCCGCGAAGATGCCGCCTATCGAGGCACTCAGAAGAGAATAAAATTCAGCGAATTGAAACGGGCGATTAAATCGCCCGTTTTTAATTGTCCCGCCAAATCGGAGTTTGTAGAGACAATTGCAGAGACGACCATCGGTCGGTTCGTTAAAAAGAAACGGACGGGCACGGAGACCCGTCCCTACGCGTAGGGACGCCCCTCTGCGGGCGTCCGCATGAATTATAGCAGACTTTGACGGGCGATTCGTGAATCGCCCCTACGCTTAGTAAGATATACGCCGTATGTGTTTTTAAATGTTCGGAAGCGGAGCTTCCCCGCAGCTTGCCGAAGGCAAATTTAGCTCTTGCAAAGCAAGAATTTAGCTGCCGTTAGGCAATTTAGTTCGTCCACAGGACGTATT
>JAEEUJ010000072.1 GCA_016290515.1 Clostridiaceae bacterium | reverse complement strand
ATGATTTTCTTCAGCATATCAGTACTCGCAGACCTCGATATCAAGCATATCCGCAAGCGCCTTAAGCTCAGCCGAAATGTCGTCAAACGCTACCGCGAAATGAGGCTCCCAGCCGTCCTTGACGGATGAAACAACAATATCCTTGGAAGCGTTTTCGGTTTCAATTACAACGGATGTACCGTTGAACTGCTTCGGCTTGTCGAGGGCTTTACCCTTGCAGATAAACAGCCTGAATTCGCCGTATTTGTCCTTGCCGATTCTGAATATCGTCGCCCTGTCGGAAGTCTTGCAGCCGAATTCAAGCGTCGGGCCGATTTTACGGTTGCAGTGAACGCCGATTTCTGCGCCCGTGTCTTTTCTGGCAAGTGAGCATGCCGCAGTTCCGCAGTGCCAGAAGGTGATTGTATTCTCACCCTCGTCAAGCGAAACGGGGTCGCCGAAGAAGGTCGGAATTCCCGTAAGCTTCTGACCGATATACATGGTCAGCGCGCCGTAGGTGTCAGCCTCGCACGAAGCAGCAACACCCATATCGTTGAGCATCGCAAGCACCGTGCAGACGGGTGTTCCGAAAGCAGTAAAGAAATCGGGCCAGCATCTTGAAGAAAGCGCACCGATATTGTTGCTCTTAACGTACTCCGAATACGCTCTGTAAAGTCTTGCGTAGTCAAGCCTGTTCTTTTCGGGCGTATTCTCAAGTCCTACGGTTGCCTTTTCGGTTTCGGCAAGGTATTCCTTAATATCCTCATCCGAATAGCTCTTTGCAACGTCGATAAGCTCTCTGGCTTCGATGCTCAGAAGCGTTGCGCCGAAGGTCTTAAGCATTTCAACGTCCATAGCTCTGCCGAAGCCGAAGCCCTGCGGAGTATGACCGACCTGAACGATATTGAGGCTCTTTAATTCCTTTTTGATTTTTGCCGCGCGTATTACGGCATTGATTTGCGCCTTTGTTTCAGCCTCCTGCGGAGCGCCGAAAACATACTGCAGCGGCTCCTCGCGCATAAAGCTGTAGGTGTTTGCCGCCGAATAAGCGCCCGTAAGCGAGTTGAGGCGAAGTCTGCCGCCGTCGATAACGGGCTCGCGCAAAGTCCACAGAAGTATCGGGCAATCAAATTTTCTCAGAACCTCGCTTGCATAAGCGGAATTTGCGAAAGTGATATTCTGAAGCACGATAAGGTCGGGACTGATTGTTCCGAGAAACGCGTTGAGCTTGTCAAGCGACAGAAGCATCTCATCGGGGACTCTGACGCCGTCGGTCAGCGAGTTGAGCAGCTCAACCGACTTGTCGAATTCCTTCTGCGCGCTCTCAAGGTGAAACGTCGGTACGCCTATCGGCACGTATGCTACCTGAAAATTACTCATATCATTATTTCCTCTCAATAGAAAAGTTCCTTGTTTTCGCCGATAACACCGGCGAATGCGCCCTGCTTTATAAGCGGCTCACGCTCGGGATGGGCAACCACCCATTTGTTCTTAAGAAGCAGGAGCTTTGACTCTCTGTCAGTGTTTAGATGTTTTTCGTCTAAAGGCGTATTTGTGCCCTTCGGCAGTATTACGACACCCTTGAAGCCTTCGTCGCAGACTCTCAGCGGAGAGAGATGAAGCGTAGTACCGAACATCTCGATAGCCGTGCCTTCGGGTACGAAGAAAACCTCAGCCTGCAGGGTGCGGTATGTGTTATCCTCAGCTATATCATAGCTGTGGCCCAATACCAGCATAAACGGCGTAACCGCAACATTGATTTCGGGAGCCTTGTGATACTCAAAGCCGTTATAGGTCGTGTTTCTGCCGTTGCAGTATCCGATCTGTACGGGAGTTTCGCCGAAAACGGTTTTCTCAACCTCAGCCTTTATCGGAAAGCTCTCCATAGCCTCAACCGACGGAATGTAAACGTTTCCGTTTTCGGGTATCGCCGTTTCGGTTTCCATATACCTGATAAGCTCCGAAAAATCATAGCCCTCAAGCACTCTGCCGTAGGCACGGAATTTTTCGTCGTTTACCGAATAAATCTTAACGTCATTAACTGCGTTTAATCTTTCAAGCATATTCGTTTACCTTGCTTCCACTATCTTGTACGTGGAGCGGAAATCCTCTTTGCCTATGCCGTTTTCCATGCCCTTGTCGTAAACTGCCTTTGCGTTTTCCATGCCGGGCATCGGGAAGTTCTTGGACTGTGAAAGGCGCTGGCAGATACCGAGGTCCTTATGCATATTCTCAAGCGAGAATGCGGTGGTCCAGTTTCTGTTCTTTATATTCTGAGCCTGACCGTCGAGATAGAAGTTCTGACCGCCGCCGTAGGAAATGGCGGTTGCAAAGTCGTCGACTGAGATGCCGCATTTCTGCGCGAGGGCAAGGGTTTCGTTAACACCGTTCTGTATCTGCGCTACAAGCGTGTTGTGGCAGATTTTCATAACAAGGCCCATGCCGTTGTCGCCCATACGGATAATGTTGTTGCCCATATATGCAAGAATCGGCTTTGCCTTTTCAAACGCCTCAACGCTTCCGCCGACATAGATGCCGAGCGTACCCGAAATCGCGGCGGGTTTGCTCTTTACAACGGGAGCGTCAATAAACTCGGCGCCCGTCGCCTTTACGAACTGCGAAATCATAACCGAATAATCGGGATCGATTGTGCTCATATCAATACAGAGCTTCGTTGCGTCAAGGCAGGGAAGAATTTCCTCGTAAACAGCCTTCGAATGCTCCGACTTGGGAACCATTGTGATAATAACGTCGGCGTTCTTTGCAACCTCAACGTTGTTTTCGCACGCAACCGCGCCGACTGCAGCAAGCTTCTCAACCTGCGCCTTGTTAAGGTCGGAAACGTAAACCTTATCGTCGTGCTTTTTAACTATGTTTTCGCTCATTGACTCGCCCATTATGCCGAGTCCGATAAAACCTATTTTCATTAATAACACCTCATTTACTGTCTTGTTTTTTTATAAGTCCCGCTATTCCGACTACTACAAAGCCAATTGCAAGGATAAGTGTCGGAATCCACTTTGTCATTTCCTCATTTCCTGTCTTCAGAATAAAAAACGAGACTATGGCTAATAAGCCGATACAAATTTGAAAAGCGCTTAAAACAGCGTTTGCTTTTTTCATCATAACACCTCTTTTATAACGCTAATCAGGTGCGGATGAAACCATCCGCACCTATTCATTTTATTATTCGGTGATTGTGTTGTCCCACGCTGCCTGGAACTTTGCCAGACCGTAATCGGTGAAGGGATGATAGAAGCTATCCTTGAATACCTGAAGGCCTGCGGTAACGATATCGGCGCCTGCTACTGCGCAGTCAACTATCTGCTTGCCGTTACGTACTGCGGCGCAGATAATCTCGGTCTTGCCGTAGAAGCCGTAATTGGAATAGATATCAACGATATCCTGAATATACTGCTCACAGTTTTCACCGCTGTTCTCCTTCCAGCCGATGAACGGAGAAACGAAGAGCGAGCCGTTCTTGGCGGCGATAAGCGCCTGAGAAGGTGTGAAAACGAGGGTAAGGTTTGTTCTGATGCCCTTCTTCTCAAGTCTTCTTGCGGCGGCGATGCCCGCCTGTGTGCAGGGAATCTTGATTACGAAGTTCGGGCTCATGGCCGCTATCTTCGTGCCCATTTCAACCATCTCATCCGCGTCGTCAAGATGGGGATTAATTTCAACGGAAATCGGGAATTTGTCCCAGCCTTCGATGCCCTTTTCCTTAACGAACTCCGCAAGCTCGCCGATAACGGTGTAGAAGGGCTTGCCGGAATTCATAATGTGATTGGGATTAGTTGTTACGCCGTCGATGCCGAAGGTATCATAAGCCTCACGGATTTCATCAATCTTAGCGCTGTCTAAAAAGTACTTCATTTTATATTTCCTCCAAAAATGATTGATAACTGAAATTAAGCTGTTTCTTCCTTTGCTCTTACGGCTTCAAGTTCATTGTGAACTTCAACGAGCTTGCTCTTTGACAGATTGTAACCGCAGAAGAGAATGATTGCCATAAGCGCAAGCATAATTGCGGGAACAAAGGTCGAGATATCATAAAGCTTGGTAAGAACGTCGTCGCTCAGCGGGATGCCGTTCTTGGAAGCTTCGCCGTCATACTTGATAAACGCAAGAAGAGCGTTGAGTCCGACACCCGCAAGCGTCTGACCGAGCTTTCTCGTGAATGAGAATACCGCGTAAGCCATACCCTCTTCGCGCTTGCCCGTTCTTACCTCGTGGTAGTCGATAACGTCCATAACAAGCGCCCATACCTCGAGTACAAGGAAGGTCTGACCGAGTCCCGAAAGGAAGGTGAAGCCGAGGAATACCCACGGATTGTGCGAAAGCGGAGTCCAGCGAAGAGCGAACAGTCCGATATTCGCAACCGCCGCAAACGCCATACCGACCGCGCAGAGTTCCTTCTTGCCGAACTTTTTGATGAGCTTGTTCATTATGGGAATGAATATCGCCATCGGTCCGTAAGTGCAGACCGTTACAAGCGCATACAGACCGGGCTTGCCGTAGAAGTCGGTAAACAGATATGTATAGGTTGACTGATAATAGAACTGGAATGCGATAAGCAGCATTGAAGCCAGCGACAGAGTAACGAAGGCTCTGTTCCTGAAGAGCTCCTTGACCGTCGCAACTGCATTGTAGTGAGCGTCCTTTTCCTTCTTCTGGGGAGCGATACGCTCCTTGGTCATCTTGTAATGCAGGAAATAAACGCCGACCGAAACGATTGAGAGAATGAGAACGCAGATGAAGAGCTTCTTGTCGTCAAGAGCCTTGATATCCTGACCGTTTGCATATTTTCCGGTTACCGTGTAAACAAACATCGGAAGCAGAATGGTGCCGGGAAGTCCGCCGACGCCCGCGCCGATTGAACGCCACATTGAAAGTGATGAGCGTTCAAGCTCGTCATCAGTGACAACCGATGCCAGCGAGCCGTAAGGAATGTTTACAGCGGTGTACATCATACCGTAACAGATGTAGGTAACGTATGCGTAAACGAGATACTGAGTACCGGTAAGTCCCGGAATTTTCAGGAACATAAGCGCCGCGGAAATCGCAAGCGGGATTGAGAAGCCGATAATCCACGGTCTGAACTGACCGCTCTTTTTCGGTTTCCTTGACTGAACAAATGCGCCCCAGAGCGGGTCGTTGATTGCGTCCCAGATACGCGCAATAAGAATAAGCAGAATGATGCTCTGCGGCTTTATGCCAAGCGCATCGGTATAAAATTTGTTCTGAAATGCTCCGATAAGCGAGAACGTAAGAAGACCGCCCGCGTCGCCCAGAGCGTAGCCCACTTTATCCTTGAATTTGATACCGTGGGTCAAAGCTTTTTGTTCCATAATTTCCTCCTATATCTCAGCAAGCTTAAGGAACTCATCCTTAAAGCTGCTTTGTTTACGAATAAAAACGGGAATCTTTCCTATCGGTGCGTCAACCGTATGGCTGCCGCCGCCGTATTCCTTACCTGTCCAGAGATGAATCCACTCGTCGTCGGGCAGATAAACCTCTTTTTTGCTTGCCTTCGCCTTTATAACGGGGGCGACAAGTATATCTCTGCCGAGCAGATACTCATACGCCACAGTGTAAGCCTGAGGCTCGTCGTAATAGAAAAACAGCGGTCTTACTACACCCGTACCCTTTTCGGCGTTAATCTTAACGGCTTCCTTCAGATAAGGCTTGAGCGCCTTGTGTATCTTTCCGAACTTTGCGCCGTGAGCGAGCACGTTTTCGCTCGCGTCGAACTGAGCGTTAAGGTCGGGATTTAATCCCTCATGTCCTCTCATAAGAACTGTAAACGCGTTCATTTCGCACCAGCGCATATAAAGCTCTTCGCTTCTCTTCAGGTTAAAGAAAGTTGTGTAGCCGCCTATGTCGGAATGCGAAAGTCCGAAACCGCAGCAGGTTAAGGACAGCATTGCGGGAATTACCGACGGCAGACCGAAGTCAATCGAAAAGTCGACGTGATTGTCACCGTTCCACATCATAACGGAATTGCGCGGTGTGTCCGAAAAGCCCGCTCTTGTGTAAAAGAGAATTTCGCCGAGCTTGCCCGCTTCCTCAACAACCTCACGGTTAATCTTTGCCCAGCGCGCGGGCCAGGTGTTGTGAACCTGCTCGGGATCCTCGCCGCTGTAAAGCACGCAGTCCGTCGGCAGGTATTCGCCGAAGTCCGCCATCCAGCCCGAAAGGCCGAAGTCTATCATATTCTCTTTAATAATCTTTTTAATCCAGTCATACGCCTCGGGATTAGTGAAATCCACCATAGCCGCAGGGAAAGTTGTGATTGTGACAAGGTAATCCTTGCCCTCCCTGTCCTTGACGCAGTAGCCGTGCTCGCTGGCGTACTGATAAAGCGGCTTTTCAACCGCAAGGAAGGGGTTACAGTAACCGAGCACCTTGACGCCCTTTTCGTTAAGCTCTTTGATTTTTTTATCGAGGTCGGGATATAATTCTTTGTCCCATTCCCAGTTCCAGAAAAGCTGTTTGCCGACGGCGGTAACACGCCTGCCTTCCCAGTCCTGAATCCACATGCCGTTCGGACAAAGCCCGCTCTGCTCGGCGGTTTCGAAATGCTTCATCATTTCGTCGGTGCCGCCCTGGGAAGCGATAATCTGGCCGTCATAAACCCAGTCGGGAAGCTCGGGCTGTCTGCCGAGAACGGCGGTAAGTTCTTCAATTACTTCTTCGAACGTTCCGCCGAAGCCGAAGCAGAAATCGGAAACCGAATCGATTTTTATAAAATGATACTGCGGCTGAGTAAAATCAAACTCGCTTCTCGCCGTAGTGAACGAATGAAAATAATACTTTCTCGAGCTTAAGAAGGTAGGCTGAGCGTAGTAGGTTTCGTAATTTGAAAACTTCTGCTTGTGCGTAGAATTCTTAAAACCGAAGGTCTGCTTGACAAGCTTTTTGGTAACCTGCAAAGCGTTGATATGCTCGGCAACCCAGCAGTTGACCTTTTTGCCGCGCAGGTCGAATTCCGAGAAAATCTCGCCCGTGCCGTAAACGTGCTCGTCGGGTTTCGCAGGTATTTTAATGAACAGTCTGTTATAGCTCTCAAATCCGTCAAGCTTAACGTTGAGGCGGTTGCCCGAAACAGACAAAACAGCCGTTCCGTGAGGCATTCTCAGCGTAGCCTCATCACCCGAAACAGCTATTTCCTCCACGATTTCAAGCTTGCGCGGTCCGCTGACCTCGCTTATCTTAAAGGAACCGTGGCTCATCTTATACGTATTTTTACCTACGCCGAAAAGAAGCGGCTTGTCGCCCTTCTTAACCGAATAGATTTCCTTGCCGTCAAGCATAACGGAAACCGAATTTCCGCCGCTTTTCAATGTAAGCATCCCGTTACCTCCGGAGCCTTAATATTTATCCTTTTTATTTTAACAATATTAACCGATAATGTCAATCAAAAGACAGTTTTATCGACAATTGTTTTTTACGCTTTATATAATAATCGGAACTAAATTATGTTCACCTTGCACATTGATTTTGTTGAACAATAATTTTATAATTGTATCATAAACTTAAAGGAGGTTTATATATGAGAAAAACACTGGCAATTTTTTTAGCTGCCGTAATGCTTCTCGGACTTGTTCCGATGTCTGCATTTGCGGCAAAAGCTAACAACGGACCTGCAACGGATGCGTTTGCATTTATCAGCGTTTTCTACGCCGATGAGGGCGAACCTGACGCAGGTCCTTACAAGCAGGTAATGATTACCAAATCGACTCAGGACGTTCAGATTGTTAACGGTGTTTCCTACAACAAGGCTTCGAACACCCTTACGCTTAACAATTACAAGAACAAAAAAGCGGGCATCAGCGTCAACATGATGGGCGACGATTTCACCATCAACGTTGTCGGTGAATGCGAAATAGCCATGATCTGGGCCTGGGGCGACGGCTGGGGCGGCTCGGTTACAGTTACCGGCACCGGCACTCTTACCGTTAATGAACTCGGCGCCTGCACTGCCGCAGTTGTCCTCAACGCAGAGCACACCGCCTCAACCTTTACCGTTGACAGCGGCGTAACCGTTACGCTTTACGGTGAGGAAGGCGTTTTCGCCAGCGAAGGCAATTTAATCGACGACGCCTCTAAGGTTGTCACCGCAGTAAGCGGTCAGAAATTATTTGACATCGACGTTGAGCCCTTCGTCTATCAAAACTCTAAATATTTGACAGTTAATGTGATAACCGACGCCGAAGCTGACAGCAAAAGGGGTAACGCGGCTGTCAAGGCGGACGATCCCGACACATACTACGGCGTAAGTATCTGGACAGACTCATACGGTGAAAAGGAATATCACGTTTCAAGATATGTTTACTCCGATGACTACGGCGTTTATTTCGAGGATCCCTACTTTGTTCAGGAAAACGCAAATGAATACGGCGAGGTAAATTTCACCAAGGAAGAATTCGAAGAGCTCGGTTTCTCAATGACCGTAACCGGCAAAGAGTTAAGCTCAATTTTCTTCTTTGATGACAACGGTGCTTACTCAGGTCCTCAGCTGATTAACTCAGCCGATCCCGACGGTATCTATATGCTTGACCATAACGGATACAGCTATGGCGATAAGGACGACGCTTCCACATACACCTTCAAGGGCACTATTTATAAGCTCATAGAGGGTGAACACGGCTTTGAAGCGGATACGAGCTTTGATCCTATCGTAATCGGAACAACAGATTATGAAAAGCTTCCCGACGGCTTCACCGCCGTTTTGGATGATGAATATGAAGAGCTCTACCTCAAGGGTGAATTTGAGGAAGTCAGCGGCAGCCTCTATACAAAAGGTACGGAAAACCAGTACGTCATTTACAATTTGTGGAGCGACGGTGTACAGCATCATTACGTTTACGCTATAGAGGAGGTTTCCGACGTTCCCGGTGCTTACGTTGCAACAACACTGGTTGACGATATCGACGACGTTGACAATTCCGAATATACCTTAGTTACAGTTCCCGAAGAAACCGATATGTTCACGTTCACAACCGAAACTACCGAATTCACCTTCACGGGCGACGGTCAGTCCACAGAACCCGCGCCCAGCTTCCCCGACGTACCTTCGAACGCATGGTTCTATGACGCTGCAACATACTGTGCGAATAAGGGCTTCATCACCGGCTACAAGAACGGCAATTTCGGCCCTGGTGACGCGCTTCAGCGTCAGGATTTCGTTGTAATTCTTGCAAGAATTGCAGGTGCAGACGTTTCCGGCTACACAAGCTGCAAGCTTAAAGACGTTGATATGAATGCTTATTACGGCAAGGCTGTTGCATGGGCGGTCGATCAGAAAATCATCGGCGGTTACGATAACGGCAAATTCGGCGTAGGCGACAAGATAACAAGAGAGCAGGTTGCAACGATTCTTTACCGTTATATGGACTCTCCCGACGTTGATACGAGTATTCTCAACAAGTTCGCCGACAAAGGCAGCATCAGCGCATTCGCCTTAAATGCAATTGCGTGGGCAAATGCAAACGGTGTCATTAACGGTAAAACAACAACAACCCTTGCCCC
>JAEEUJ010000071.1 GCA_016290515.1 Clostridiaceae bacterium | reverse complement strand
GATCGGGCCTGACAAACTGAAGCAGTCTCCAGCTGTAGTCGCCGTCAAACACCTGATTATGGGTTTGGCTGTCGATGTAGTTGTAATAAATGTCAATACCGTCGGCAACCGTGATCTTGTCAGCATCATAAGGGGATACTCCGTATTTGTTAGCGCCGTATGCGATAACCTCGGTTACGCCTGCGCCGATTTCAAGTCCTTCCGACGTACTGATACCATAATTACCGCCCTTCGCATAAACAGAGCCGGCGTTAACCGTAACCTTACTGTAGGAATACCAATAGCATCTAATGGCGATTTCGGTGGCGGAAGCGTTTACTGTGCCTCCGTTGACTGTAAGAAAGTCGTACGCAAATAAGGCAGCGAACTCACCGCTGACAGTAAGAGAATTCACGTCAAGCGTTAATCCCTTGTATGAAAGGATTCCGAAATAAACGCTGTTTGTTTCGTTTCCCCTGATTTCAAGGCTGCCCGTTCCTTCAATACTGAGTCCATTCGCTTCAATTCCGTAGTAGTTCGACGGGCTTGCGCTTATAATTGTATTTTCACCGACAGCGTTAACCGTCAGTTCGGACTCGGCTTTAATTCCGTAAGTCGTGCTGTAATTCTGATACGCTCCGGAAATCGTCGCATTTTCGAGCGTAAGAGTGTGAGTTGCATCGTCGTAGGAAATGCTGCCGCTGATACCCTCGCCCGTAATTGCGGACGCATTTTCGCTCGTTACCTGTACGCCGCCTACCCACAAACCGTAGGTGTCAACCGCAAACGCCGAAAGCGGCGCAACGGAAAGCACGAGCATAATGCATAGAATAATGCTTAAAACCTTTTTCATAAATCTAACCTCCTAAATACTAAGAAAAGCGTTATGTCTTTTCAATTTTGCAGGAATTTTGCAAACGGAAAGAATAACGCTCTTAACTTGGTTATATGATAACATAATTATATATGATAGTCAATTAAATAAAAATCCGCCCGAAGCGAAAGCCGCGGGCGGACCGTTTATTTATTAAGCTGTTTTACAAGCTGATTGCCGTAAACGGCGGTGCCCGTGACAAGCACGCCCTGAATTACGGCGTCGGCATTGAAGCCGAGTATGCCTATGCTTCCCGCAACGCCGAAAGCCAGCAATATCAAGGGAATAAAGCGATTGTCAATTCTTTCGATACCCCTGATAATCTGACCGATAACGTTGAGTACGGGAATCAGAACAAGGCAGTTTTCAACCGTGTATTTCAACAGTTCCATCCTATCACCTCATATAATATCGGACTTTTTGACGTAACCCGTGACATAGTTTGAAACGGGCCTTTTTTTGACATTCGAAACGGAGTTTGTGATACGGTAGCGGCCGTTCATTTCGATACCGTCATAGATGTAATACGTACCCGTCAGCTTACGTTCGTAATTCTTCGCGGTAGCCGAAATATAAAGCGGCGTATTGTCAAGCGAAACCATAGTGCCCGAGGTAAGATTTTTGTTGCTTGCAGGAGGTTTAGGCGACTGTTTTTTGAAGCCGTTAAGACCGTACTGCTTCATAATTGACGGGTAATCCTTATAGGCGATATCGGTGTCGCATCTGCCCGAAATTCCGGCAATAACGCCCGAAGAGGAATTCTGCCACATACCGATTTTCCCGTTATAGTCGGGCGCGGCTCCCCAGCGCGCAAGCCACGTGTCGTAAAGGCGTTTGCACTCGTCGTCAATAAAGTTGTCAAACCAGCTTTTCGAGGCGTATATGCAGACGAAATAGCCCGCGTTTTCAACCCTTTCGCAGAACGCCTTTATAAGCGAGGAAACGAACGCCCTGCCCTTCTGAGCCTGAGATTTTTCCTCGATATCGAAGGCGACGGGCATTTCAAACTGCTTTCCCTTAATAATTTTGAGAAATGTGTCGGCCTCCCTTTTTGCGTCGTCAATGCTTTTGGCATAGCTGTACCAGTATGCGCCGACGGCGATACCCGCCTTTTTCGCATTCTCATAGTTTTTATCAAAGGACGGGTCCTTCTGGCTTAAAAATCTGCCGTAGCCGGCGCGCAGCATAGCGAATTTCACTCCGCTTTTCTTGACCTTATTCCAATCAATATTACCCTGATGCTTTGAAACGTCAATACCGTTTGTCATTAAATTCATCCCTTTCAAGATTGTCTACTCTCGCCTCAATTACCGGTATTCTTTCGGCGAAGGAATTGTGCTTGTCAACCTTTTTTTCAAGCTCGGCAAGTCTGTAATTTGTGAGCTTGGCGCTCGTCACGACGCCTGCCATAGCGCCGACAAGCGTGCCTAAAAACGACACGAATGCAACTGCGATTTCACTTGTCACTGCGCTCACCCTCTGTTTTATTATATTTCTCAGAGCACAATAACTTTACTGTTTTACGTTTTTTTATCACTGTTTAATCTCTCCCCAAACGTTGATTTTTGTGCCGGCGGGAAGGCTCGCCGAATTGGCAAGCAATATTCTGATTGCCTGCAATCCTTCCGCATTGAACGGCAAAGCCGAACCGCTCCATGCATAGACGGGCGCTCTGTGGTATTCGTTTGCCCAGGAAACGTTGGCAGCAGGCTGCATAAGCGCGGTGCTGACCTCAAACCACACGTTTGAATGCACGGTAACTCTCAAATCCACGAGTGTGTGCTTTGAACTGTCGGTAACCGTTTTTGCGTCGGCATACTGCGGAATAAGGCTGAGATAAGTTGAGTTTGAACGAAGCGCGTTAACCTGAATTCTCTGAGCGGAAGCGGTTGCGGGAACATCAAGCTGAACACAGAGACTACGCGCGTAAAACGGGTTTGAATTATAACTGTTAATCACTATTTCGGGCGTGTCCTCGGTGAGCGTCTGACTGTAAAGAAGCACGGGAGTATATGACGGCGCAGAGAGTGAATCGGCGTAGTCCTTTACCGCCTTGGCAGACGGATAATGGCTGTCGTCGGCGTTTGCGCCGATTGAAGTCACCTTGTTGGCAAGCTTCTCGCCCAGCGCGTCATGGCTGTCAACGTAGGTCTTGGAAGCAGCGTTTAACGGAAAACTGTCATCGGCACAAATTACATTGTGTATTTCGCTGTTATGCATATCGAGCATACCGTACAGCGAACCGCCGTCCACGGAAAGCTTTGCGCTGTCAAGAATGTCCAGCGCAGCGGAGATAACTCTGTTCTGAACGGGATTTGTGCTCAACGAGCTCATATAGCTGTCAACGCTCACGCCGCTGTCGCCTTTGTCACCCTTATCGCCCTTGTCACCTTTGTCGCCTTTATCTCCCTTATCACCTTTGTCGCCCTTGAAATCGCCGTTTTTAATGGCTTCAAGCAGGGCGTTGACCGAGAAGTCATATTCCCTGCAAAGTCCCGCCTCGGTGCCCGCGGCTGACGAGAATTCAAGCTTGATTTCAATCGGCTTTATGACCTGAGTTGTTGCATAGGTCTGAGCGTCAACTTTTATGATATTGAAGTAGCAAAGCACCGCCATCTGCGAGGTGACGGTGTTGGGCAAAGCATAAGCGATTTCGTAATTTTCGTCATAGCTGAGATTTTCCGTACGCAGCACGCCGCTTGGCGTTGCAAATTCGAGATAGAAGCTGTAGCCCTGACCGACGTATGCCATATCAAGCTCAAACACAAGTTTTGCCGCGTTGTGCTCAAACATCACGCCCGCATTTATAATCTCGTTATACTCTCTGTCGGGAGTAATTGGTATTTCAATGATTTTCATTGTTTGTCTCCTTCTTCGCTGATTGCGATTAATTCGTCAAGATTCTTCGGCGGTTCAACGAGGCTGAAGCCGCAAAAATATGCGTATTTGAGCACCTTGTACAGCTTTTTCTGTGCCGCGTCGAGAACCCTGTAAACGTTCTGTCTTGAGACCGAGTGCTTCTTTGCAATCTGCGAAATATTCAAACCGCCGCCGTAATGCTCGGTGACGTATTCGCGCTGAACGCCGTCAAGCTCGTCTCTGACGGCAAGGTCAATAATCGCGCGCAGCTTCGCCTTTTTTGAGGACACGATATAGGCCGGAAGCTCCCTGACATCCTGTTCACTCATAATGTCGAAGCGCTCGTTGAGATAGAAGTATTCGCTTTCGTCAAGACTGATTAGATTCTGCATTTTTCCTCCTTAAAAAAGGGCAAAATTAAAACAACACCCACAAGATGCCCTGAGGTGTCATTTAGTATAAATTGTTAAATTGCTTCACTCGTTTTTGTTTTGCTTCACTCGCAACTATTATTTTAGCAATATGAATGTTACTTGTCAACACATAATTTGTTTGCAAATTTGAGTTTGTGGGGGATGATTGATTATTAAATTAGGACATTAAATCGTAGGGGGCGACGACTCGGCGCCCCGTTAGTTTACCGCAAAGCTGACGGGCGATTCGTGAATCGCCCCTACGCTTATTGATATTTACGCCGAAAGTATTATAAAATGTTCGGAAGCGAAGCTTCCCCACAACTTGCCGAAGGCAAATTTCACTCGTCCGAATGACGAATTTCACTGCCGAAAGGCAATTTCACTCTTGCGAAGCAAGAATTTCACTTCGAGGTCGAAGACCTCGATAAACTCCGATTTATTAAGCAAAAAAGCGGGCGGCTGAAAAGCCGCCCGTTGATGTGTGATACCGTTTTATTCCTTAAGAAGAGCGTTGTAGAGCTTGATGTACTCGTTAGCCGATTTGCCCCAGGAATTGTCGCATTCCATAGCGCGCTTGACGAGGATTTTCCAGCCCTTCTTATTCTGATAGCCCTCAATGGCTCTGCGGATTGTGTAGAGCATTTCGTGAGCGTTGTAGTTGGCAAAGGTAAAGCCGTTACCCTCGCCGTCCTGCGAGTCGTGAATCGAGTCGCGCAGACCGCCGGTTTCGCGTACTATCGGAATCGAGCCGTAGCGAAGAGCTATCATCTGCGACAGACCGCAGGGCTCCGCCTTGGAGGGCATAAGGAACATGTCGCTGCCCGCGTAAATCTTCTTGGAAAGCTCGGGAACGAAGCCGAGACGGATTGCAACCTGTTGCGGGTATCTTGCCGCCATTTCCTTGAAGTATTCCTCATACTGCCAGTCGCCCGAACCGAGAAGCACTATCTGAACGTCCGTGGTCTGAACAAGCTCCTCCATAACCGCCTTTACGAGGTCGAAGCCCTTATGCGAAACAAGTCTTGAAACCATACCGATAAGCGGAGTGTCCGCCTTCTGCGGCAGTCCCATAAGCTCCTGCAGAGCCTTCTTGTTCTTTGCCTTCGCCTTAAAGTCTTCGGCTGAGTAATTGAAGAAGATATCCCTGTCGGTTTCAGGGTCGTAAAGCACGGTATCAATACCGTTGAGTATGCCCGAAAGCTTCCAGCTTCTCTCATTGAGAATACCGTCAAGGCCGTGCGAATACCACGGGTCCATAATTTCATTTGCATATGACGGGCTGACCGTCGTGACGCGGTTTGCCGCTTCGATTGCGCCCTTCATAAAGTTGACGTCGCCGTTATACTCGACTATGTGCGACGCGTCGCCGGGTATGCCGAGAACCTCGGGAATGAGTTCCTTGCCGTAGGTTCCCTGATACTGAATGTTATGAATGGTGAAAACGGTCTTGATGTTTTCAAAGCCCGGTGCCTGTGCATACATTGTGCTGTAATAAACGGGCACCATCGCCGACTGCCAGTCGTTGCAGTGAATGATGTCGGGCTTGAAATCAATATAAGGTATCATTTCAAGTACCGCTCTCGAGAAAAACGCGAAACGCTCGGCATCGTCGTAATAGCCGTAAATACCGTCTCTCTTGAAATAATACTGATTGTCTATAAAGTAATAGATGACGCCGTTGTGCTTAGCCTCAAAAACGCCGCAGTACTGCCTTCTCCAGGCTACGGGTACTGTAAAGCTTGTGATAAAGGTCATGGTGTCCTTGAGTTCCTGCTTTATGCCGTCGTACAGAGGCATTACAACACGGCAGCCGATAAGGCGTTTACGCAGCGCTGCGGGCAGACTGCCCGCGACGTCTCCGAGTCCGCCGGAAGCCATATAGGGTAATGCTTCGCTTGATACATATAAAACCTTCATAAGGTTCCTCCTTTGCTACATATTAGCGTAGTCCATAATCGTATCGTAATAGTTTGCTATATTTTCCAGAGCGCCCGAAGCGACCATAACGATAAACGCTATGACGATAAGCAGAACGGGTATAGCAATACCCAGCGCCTTGGAAATATAATATCTCTTTCTGAAACGCTCAACCTTGTTTTCAAGCTGAGTGAGCCGTTCGCTGAGTTCTTTTATTTCGTCGCCCGCCGCAGGGGCTGCACTCTTTACTGAAGGCGCGGGCGCAGCGGTGCCGGCAGGCTTTACGGGATTGCCCGAAACGCCCAGCGAGGCAAAATACCTGCCCATCGCCTTTTGAGCGCGCTCGGAGCGGTGGGAATTCTCCATAGAGAACATATTCACCGCCTGCTCGCTGCTTTTGTCGGGATTTTCGGCGATTGCTTCAAGTCCTTTTTTACAGTATGTGCAGACCTTAAAGCTTTCGCCCGCCAGTTCAAAATCGGTCAACTGCTCCTCTTCGGTAAGGCAGCCGCATATTTCGCAACGGGTGTCCATTAAATCACTATTCCCTTTCCGACATAAATCGGGTAATTCTCAGCGCCCGAAAGTGTCTTGTTCGGCGTGATAACAGCGTTCTTGTCGATAATTGTGTAGTTGAGCGTTGTGCCCGAAGCGACAAAGCTCTCGTGCATAATAATCGAATTCTTTACAACCGCGCCCTTTTCGATACGTACGCCGCGGAAGATGATTGAATTCTCAACCTCACCCTCGATGATACAGCCATTGGCGATAAGCGAATTTTTGACCACGCTTGAAAGTCCGTAGGTTGCGGGCATATCGTCGCGGATTTTGGTGTAAATCGGTCTTTCGGGATTGAATATACAATCGCTGTTGTTGATGTCGAGAAGCTCCATATTCGCCTTGAAATATGAGTTGAGCGAATCGATTGTAACCGAGAAGCCCTCAGCCTCATAGGCGTACATATTGAGCTTGCCGACGCTGCCTCTGAGTATATCCGCCTCAAAGTCCGTATAGCCCGAGCTGATGGCTTCATTCATAAGTCTTTCGAGCAGGGACTTCTTCATAAGAATAAGGTTAAGCGAATAGTTTACCGTGCCCTGAGCGGAAGGCGTTACGGAAATCTTTGAGATTTTGCCGTCGGGATTGACGTCCATAACAACCGTGTCCGTAAGCGAAGGCGCAACGCCGTTCTTGTAAACTATTGTGATGTCCGAATTCTTGTCTGTGTGGAAATCGGTAAGCTTGTCAATATCAATATTGAAAACGCTGTTGCAGTCCGAAAGCAGAACGTATTCCTGCTTTGAACGGCTGATAAAGCCCATTACGCCCTTGAGCGCAGCCATTTTATCGGAGTTTGAGCCCTGCTCCGCGGTTGAGAACGGAGGCAGAAGGAAAAGACCGCCCGTCTTTCTCGAAAGATCCCACGGCTTGCCCGTACCGATATGGTCCATAAGCGACTGATAATTAGCTTTTGTAATAAGACCTATATTTTCCACACCTGCGTTAACCATATTTGAAAGTGCAAAGTCGATAAGTCTGTATCTGCACGCAAACGGGATTGAGCCCATGGTACGGATGCCCGTAAGCTCGGGGATGCATTCATCATAGGCATTTGAAAAGATAATGCCGACTATATTTTTACCAATCATCTTATTTTACCCCCTTTACGTCTTCGTCAATCATAGCCTTAGGCGCAACCGACGCGCCCTCGCCTACCGTGATACCCGCACCGACAACGGCTACGCCCCACTGCTCGCGGTCCGTAACGTCCTCGGGACGTTTGCCGACCTTCGCGCCCTTTTCGATAACGGCGTTCTCGGCAATAATTGCGTATTCAACGTCAGCGCCCGCCTTGATTTTTGCGCCGGGCATTACTATTGAGTAGCGCACCTTGGCGCCCTCCTCAACGGTTACATTGTGGAAGAGTATCGAATACTCCAGCTCGCCGAAAACTCTCGAGCCCTCGGCTACCATTGAATTCTGCACGTCGGCAGTCGCCGCAACGTACTGCGGAGGAGCTATCGGAGTTTTGGAATAGATAAGCCACGATTTGTCAGACAGATCGAGGTCGATTTTCGGATTGAGAAGGTCGAGATTCGCCTCCCAGAGAGAATCGATTGTTCCGACGTCCTTCCAGTAGCCGTCAAACAGATATGCGAACATTCTTTCACCCGCATTGTGCATGGCGGGAATTACGTCGTGACCGAAGTCGTTTGACGAGTCGGGATTGTTCTCGTCGTCGATAAGATACTGACGAAGCTTTGACCACGTGAAGATATATACGCCCATTGAAGCCTTGTTCGAAGAAGGATTCTTCGGCTTCTCCTCGAAGCTTGCTATCGAGTTATCGTCGTTGAGCACCATAAGGCCGAAACGGCTGGCCTCCTCCCACGGCACCTCCAGCATGGCTATCGTACACGCGGCGTTGTTCGCCTTGTGATATTCAAGCATCCTGTTGTAATCCATCTTATAGATGTGGTCGCCCGAAAGAACGGCTACGTACTCGGGATTGTAACGGTCGATAAAGTGAATATTCTGATAGATGGCGTTTGCGGTGCCCTTGTACCATTCCATTCCCTTTATCTGCTGATAGGGCGAGAGCATGTGAACTCCGCCGTTCTCCCTGTCAAGGTCCCATGCCTGACCGTTGCCGATATAGTCGTTTAATTCAAGCGGCTGATACTGCGTAAGGATACCAACGGTTGAGATACCCGAATTAACGCAGTTTGACAGAGGAAAGTCGATAATTCTGTACTTACCTCCGTACGGAACCGCAGGTTTAGCGATATTCTTCGTCAGCACGCCGAGCCTTGAGCCCTGACCGCCCGCGAGGAGCATCGCAATACATTCCATTTTGCGTGCCATAAAAAGCCCTCCTGTATATGAAAATAATTATTTGCTTATCTTGTGCGTTTGATATAGATGGTTGACATCGGGGGAAGTCCGAGGCTGATACTCTGCTCGAAACCGTGCATATTTATGCTCTCGGTCGGTATTTTATACCTGTTGCCTCTTCCCTCGCCGCCGTAAAGCAGGTCGTCGGAATTGAAAACTATCTGATAATTTCCCTTCTTCGGAACGCCTATTCTGTAGTCAAGGCGTTCGCCCGTAGTGAAGTTGCAGACAACTATAATTTCCTTGCCCTTTTCGTCCATACGCCGAAACGCGATAACCGAGTTGTCGCTGTCGTCCGAGGAAATCCACTCGAAGCCGTCCCATGAATAGTCAACCTCCCAGAACGGGGAATTCGACTTGTAGAATTCGTTTAAGTTCTTGACGTAATTCTGAAGCTGACAGTGCTTGTCGAAGTCGAGCAGCAGCCAGTCAAGTCCCTTCTTGTAATCCCACTCAATGAACTGACCGAACTCGCAGCCCATGAACGTAAGCTTCTTGCCGGGGTGCGCCATCATATAGCCCAAGAACGCTCTTACCGACGCGAACTTCTCCTCATAGGAGCCGGGCATCTTATTTATAAGCGAGCACTTGCCGTGTACGACCTCGTCGTGCGAAATGGGAAGCACAAAATTCTCGGAAAACGCATAGAACATTGAGAAGGTAATCAGGTCGTGATTGAACTTCCTGAAATATCCGTCAAGGCTGAAATACTTGAGTATGTCGTTCATCCAGCCCATGTTCCACTTGAAGTTGAATCCCAGACCGCCCATAAATACGGGTTTGGAAACCATAGGCCACGCCGTGCTCTCCTCGGCTATCATCATGGCGTTCGGAAAC
>JAEEUJ010000070.1 GCA_016290515.1 Clostridiaceae bacterium | reverse complement strand
GCAGGCAGCGTAAGACAGTTCAAGTCCGATATACTTTCGGCGGGTTCGGTCAAGGTCGAGTACGAAAATGTTCAGAATCCCAAGGACCCGACGATACCCGTAAAATACAAAAGACGCACCAAGATTTTATCAGCGATCGTCGAGCCGTATAAATTCTACGTCGATATGTACGGCACTCCGTCGTACAGCGACCTCGACATCACGGCCTTCGTCGCAGTAACCTACACAATACTCTTCGGTATTATGTTCGGCGACCTCGGTCAGGGCTTCTGCCTTGCGGTAATCGGTTTTCTTATGTGGAAGCTCAAAAAGATGGCGCTGGGCAAAATCCTCATTCCCTGCGGAATTTCCTCAATGGTATTCGGCTTCGTATTCGGAAGCGTATTCGGCTTTGAGGAAATGCTTGACCCCGTTTATGAGAAGTTAGGCTGGGCGGGAAAACCGCTGAGCGTAATGGACTCGATTAACACGGTCCTGCTCATAGCAATCGGAATAGGCGTGTTCTTAATGATAGTTGCGATGATTCTCAACATCTACGCCTGCATCAAGCGGCGCGCCTTCGGCGAAGCGCTGTTTTCACAGAACGGACTTGCGGGAATTATAGTTTACATCGCGGGCGTCAACCTCGCTTCGGGCTTTATGAACGGACCCGCTCCCATACCGAATGCGGTATGTACGGCAATGCTCGTCGGCGGACTGCTGATACTTCTTGTCAAGGAGATACCCATAGGCATTATCGACAAGCATCCCGACTGGAAGCCCGAGAGCATAGGCGACTTTATACTGCAGAACGTGTTTGAGCTTCTCGAGTACGTGCTTTCGTACTTAAGCAACACCGTTTCGTTTCTCAGAGTCGGCGCGTTCGTGCTCGTTCATGCGGGTATGATGATGGTTGTGTTCTCGCTTGCAGGTGAGAACGAAAACATATTCGTTATCATCCTCGGAAACGTGCTTGTAATTGCACTTGAAGGATTGCTGACAGGAATTCAGGCGTTACGTCTTGAATACTACGAGATGTTCTCACGCTTCTTCGATGGAAGCGGAACCGGCTTTGAGCCGATAACACTGAAAAAACAAAGTAACAATATATAACTTCGGAGGAAAAAACAATGACAACGTTATTCTACATTTCACTTATCCTTGCGCCTATGGCGTTACTGTTCACCGCATTTCTTGCAATCAAGAACAAGGCTCAGGGCAGAAACGTAAAGAAGCCGCTTAAGGTTAATCTTGCGGTCTTCGCAGTGCTTGCAGTGCTTATCAGCGTGCTTTGCATAAATGCGTTTGCCGATAACGGCGAAACGGCTTCGTCGCCCGAAGCGGCTGCGACCGAGACCGATCAGACGGCTGACGATAACTCCAAGGGACTGGGATTGCTCGCGGCAGGTCTTGTTACGGGCCTTGCAGGTATAGGCGGCGGTATCGCTGTTGCGGCAGGTGCGCCTGCGGCTATTGCGGCAACTGCCGAGAACCCCAAGTCGTTCGGTAAGTCTATCATCTTCGTCGCACTCGGCGAGTCGATAGCGCTTTACGGCGTCGTAATTTCAATTCTTATTCTCAACAAGTTTTAATTATGAAACTATTGCTTATTACGGAGCGCACTGACGCTTCGATAGGACTTCGCCTCGCGGGCGTGCAGACAATCAATGTCCGTAACGCCGAAGCCGCGGCGGCGGAACTAAACTGCGCGCGCAGCGATGCCGATATGGGTGTGCTTATGATTACCCCCGGTATGGAGAAGCTGTGCCCCGATATCTTAGCCGAGATAAGAAGCGCGGGCAGACCGCTGCTCGTGACTATACCCGACTCCGATAACAAAAACGAAAACACAAGTGTTATCAGCGATTATATCAAGAATGCCATAGGCATCAAAATCGATTGATTGGACGGTACTTAAATGGCAATTTCAACTAACAGTACAAAGGCTTTCACCGATGCGATAAAACGCCTCGCATCAAAGGAAGTCAAACAGATAGAGTCTCAGACCAAGCTTCTGAAATCTCAGGGGCTCGCCGAGATGAAGAAGGATGTCAGACGAAAGTATGACGTCTATATTGACCGTGAGCTTACCAAAAAGCGCTCCGACGTCAACCGTCAGCTTTCCGAGTGCACCGAGCAGTCGAAAAAGGAACTTGCCGATTTACGCGCAGAGCTGACCGATAAGGTGTTTGAAAACGTGCTTAAGGGCATTGAGGAATATACAAAGACGGATGCGTATTTCGATGCGCTTGCCGGCAGTATAAAGGAACTCAAAGCAAAGCTCGGCGGCGGCGAGATTAAATTTTATCTGCGCGAAGCGGACCTTTCGCTTAAGGACAGACTTGAGAAGGCGCTCGGTGAGACGCTCGATACAGAGGCTGACAGCGAAATACTTGTCGGCGGCGTCAGGGCGCTCGACGCGGCAACGGGTACGCTTGCCGACGATACGCTTGACGTAAAGCTTGCCGACGAAAAGGCGTGGTTCCTTGAAAACTCGGGACTTAAGATATAAGGAGGGACTGAAAATGCAAAACGTAATATTCGGCATTAACGGTCCCGTCGTAACCGTTAAGGGCAGCACGAGCTTGAGTATGCTCGAAACCGTATATGTCGGTGAAAAGAAGCTCATAGGCGAGGTCATCAAGGTCGATTCGGATTTCACAACCATTCAGGTTTACGAGGAAACCGCATCGCTTAAGCCGGGCGAACCCGTCGTATCTACGGGTATGCCGATGAGCGTTGACCTGGGACCGGGCATTATCGGCAATATCTTTGACGGTATCGAAAGACCGCTTACCGCCATGCGCGACAGATTCGGCGCGTTTATCGGCAGGGGAGCTGATTTCAGCTCGCTTGACGGCGGGAAGAAATATCAGGTTAAAATGCTCGTCAGAGACGGCGATAAGCTAAAGGGCGGCGATATCTTCGCGACCTGCCCCGAAACGAGCGTTATCGAACACAGAGCCATGATTCCGCCCGCGCTCTCGGGTGAGATAATTGAGGCGGTCGGCGACGGCGAATACACCGTAAACGACGTGCTTGCCAGGCTCAGAGACAGCAAGGGCAACGTGACCGAGCTTAAGCTTTCCCAGAAATGGCCTATCAGAAATCCGCGTCCGGTCGTCGGAAGACTGCCCGCAGTTAAGCCGCTTATCACGGGACAGAGAGTTATCGACTCCGTTTTCCCGATAGCAAAGGGCGGCGCGGCGGCAATTCCCGGCGGTTTCGGCACGGGCAAAACAATGACACAGCATCAGCTCGCAAAATGGTGCGACGCCGATATAATCATATACGTCGGCTGCGGAGAACGCGGCAACGAAATGACGCAGGTATTAAAGGAGTTCTCCGAGCTTACCGACCCGAAGTCGGGCAAGCCGCTGCTCGAGAGAACGGTGCTTATCGCAAACACCTCCAATATGCCCGTCGCGGCACGTGAGGCTTCGATTTACACGGGCATTACGTTAGCCGAATACTACCGCGATATGGGCTATCATACCGCGCTTATGGCGGACTCCACCTCGCGATGGGCGGAGGCGCTAAGGGAGATTTCGGGCAGACTTGAGGAAATGCCCGCCGACGAGGGCTTCCCGGCATATCTGCCGTCGAGGCTGTCGGAATTCTACGAGCGTTCGGGCTATGTAAAGAACTTAAACGGCAGCGAAGGTTCCATTACGCTTATCGGCGCCGTTTCGCCTCAGGGCTCCGACTTTTCCGAGCCCGTAACCCAGAACACCAAGCGTTTCACACGTTGCTTCTGGGCGCTTGATAAGGCGCTTGCGTACGCAAGGCACTATCCCGCAATCAACTGGAACAATTCATACAGCGAGTATCTTAATGACCTTTCCGACTGGTACAGCGACAATATTTCCCCCGACTTTATGAAATGCCGTGAGGAAATCTGTGCGTTATTGCTTGAAGAAAACTCACTTATGGAAATAGTAAAGCTTATCGGCGCGGACGTACTGCCCGACGACCAGAAGCTTGTTATCGAGATAGCAAGAGTAATAAGAGTCGGCTTCCTTCAGCAGAACGCCTTCCATAAGGACGACACCTTCGTTCCGATTGAGAAGCAGTACAGGATGATGGACACAATTCTTCATCTTTACCGCCGTTCAAAGGAAGTAGTCGAAAGACAGATTCCCGTTTCAAGAATAGTTTCGACGGGTATTTTTGACCGACTTGTTCAGATGAAATACGACATACCCAACGACAGCTTGGATATGTTTGACAGCCTTAATGCGGACATTGATTCGCTTATAGGCGAGATTTTAAGATAAGGCAGGTGAGCTCATTTGATTATCAGGCATCTTAAATTAAGTGAAATCAACGGCTCGCTTGTCGCGCTCGACAACGTCAAGGACGCATCCAACGAGGAAATTGTCAGCCTTGAGCTTGCCGACGGTACAAAGAGGCTCGGCAGAGTTGTCAAAATTGACGGCGAGAAGGTCACAATTCAGGTCTTTGAGGGTACGCGCGGGCTTTCAATGAGCAACGTCACGACGACCTTCACGGGAACGACGATGGAAATACCGCTTTCACCCGAAATACTCGGCAGAACCTTCGACGGACTTTGCCGACCGATTGACGGTCTGGGCGAGGTGTTCCCCGACGAGCGCCGCGACGTAAACGGCGCGCCCATCAATCCCGTTTCAAGAGAATACCCGAGGAATTTTATTCAGACGGGTATCTCGAGCATAGACGCACTTGCCACGCTTATACGCGGACAGAAGCTGCCGATTTTCTCGGGCTCGGGTATGAAGCACAACGAGCTTGCCGTTCAGCTTGTACGTCAGTCAACTATTTCGGACAGCGGCGACTTTGCGATAGTTTTCGCCGCCATGGGCGTCAAGAACGACGTTGCGATGTACTTCAAGAATTCTTTCCGCGACGCCAACGTTATGGACAGGGTTGTGATGCTTCTCAATCTTGCAAACGATCCGATTATCGAGCGTATTATGACGCCCAAGTGCGCGCTGACGATAGCCGAATATCTCGCGTTCACGCTTCATAAGCACGTGCTCGTTATTATGACCGATATGACCTCGTACTGCGAGGCTCTCAGAGAGTATTCCTCGTCCAAGGGCGAGATACCCGGACGAAAGGGCTTCCCCGGCTATCTTTATTCCGACCTCGCTTCGCTTTACGAGCGCGCAGGTATGATAGACGGCGTTGAGGGCTCGGTTACTCAGATACCCATACTTACCATGCCCAACGACGATATTACCCATCCCATTCCCGACCTTACGGGTTATATTACCGAGGGACAGATAGTCCTTGACCGCGGACTTGACTACAAGGGCATTTTCCCGCCCGTCAGCGTACTGCCTTCGCTTTCCCGACTTATGAAGGATTCGATAGGCGAGGGCTTCACGCGTGAGGATCACCCGACGCTCGCCAACCAGCTGCTGGCAACCTACGCTCAGGTGCAGGACGCCAAGGCGCTCGCTTCGGTTATCGGCGAGGACGAACTCGGCGCGGAGGATAAGCTGCTTATCGAGTTCGGTAAACGCTTTGAGGAGCGCTTTATCAATCAGGGCTTCGGCGAAAACCGCAGTATTACCGAAACGCTCGATCTGGGCTGGGAGCTTCTCTCAATGCTGCCGAGAAATATGCTCGAGCGCGTTGACGACAAGACTGCTGAAAAGTACTATAAAGGACAGGAGAGTAAAGAATGAAGGTTCTTATTATAAATGGTTCACCCAGAGCTAAGTCAAACACTGCGACAGCGCTTGACGAAATGGTAAAGGTGTTTTCAGCCGAGGGCATTGAAACCGAGGTTGTAAAGATTGGCAATATGCCCGTCAGAGGCTGTATTGCCTGCGGCAGCTGCTTTAAGAACGGAAAGTGCGTTTTTGACGACGTTGTCAACGAGCTTGCGCCGAAATTTGAAGCGGCAGACGGCCTTGTTGTTGCTTCACCCGTTTATTACGCTTCGGCAAATGCAACTCTTATAGCCTGCCTTGACAGACTGTTTTATTCAACTCATTTTGACAAGACGATGAAGGTCGGCGCGAGTGTCGTATGTGCAAGGCGCGGCGGTCTTTCCGCAACGTTTGACGAGCTTAACAAATACTTTACAATATGCGGTATGCCAGTAGCTTCAAGCCAGTACTGGAACAGTATTCACGGCAGAGAGCCCGGCCAGGCTTCGCAGGACGCGGAGGGCATGCAGACCATGCGTACGCTTGCGAGGAATATGGCTTTCCTTATGAAAAGTATTGCGCTCGGAAAGGAAAAATACGGACTTCCCGAAAAAGAGGAATGGACTCCGACGCACTTTATCAGATAATACATTTAACAGAAACGTAAGATTGATTTGAAAGGCAGGTGTGATAATGGCAAATCCCGTACCGACCAAGGCTAATCTGATGGCGATGCAGAAATCGCTGTCGCTCGCCAAGCTCGGTTATGAGCTTATGGACCGCAAAAAGAATATACTCGTTCGTGAAATGATGCAGCTCATTGACGAGGCTAAGGACGTTGAAAAGAACATCAACGCCGTTTACGAAAAGGCGTACGCTTCGCTTAAAATGGCCAATATCACGCTCGGCGTCTGTTCAAATTTTGCGCGTTGCGTACCGCTTGACGAGGGAGTAAAGGTTGATTACAGAAGTGTAATGGGCGTGGAAATCCCCGTCGTCACCGCCGACGAAACAGTGTTCGAAAACTACTACGGCTTCGACTCGACTAATTCGTATCTTGACGAGGCGTACTTCAATTTCAACGAGGCTAAAAAAATGACGCTTCGTCTGGCTCAGACGCAGTCGTCGATTTTCCGCCTTGCAGATGCCATCAAGAAAACCCAGAAGCGCGCCAATGCGCTCAACAACGTTATGATTCCTCAGTTCACCGAGCAGATTAAGTTTATAACCGACGCGCTCGAGGAAAAGGACAGGGAGGACTTCACGCGGCTGAAGGTAGTCAAACGTTTCAAAGAGGAAAAGGAATAATATTCAGATAACAATCAGTAAAGGAGGAATAGCGATGAAAAGACCGTATGTTAAACTGACGGCCTTGGCGGTCGTTGTTTCTCTTTTGGTTTTGTTTTGTGTGAACTGCTTTGCCGAAATA
Source organism: Clostridiaceae bacterium (assembly GCA_016290515.1). Taxonomy (GTDB): domain Bacteria; phylum Bacillota; class Clostridia; order Oscillospirales; family Acutalibacteraceae; genus Fimenecus. The sequence goes on along the minus strand of JAEEUJ010000070.1, from coordinate 2,728 downwards.
CCGATTTATACCAGCTCGGACGGACTGTGGCGCTACAGCCTTATCAACGGCGACGAAGCCTTTATCTGTTCGGGTGATAATGAAAACAGCGCCTATCTCGGCGACGAAAAGGATATAATAATACCCGCCTATATTGACGGGCATAAGGTGTTCGGCATAAGTAAGTATGCGTTTGCCGGAGTTGACGGTATCGGCAGTGTATCGGTTCCGCAGGGTATTGTTCACAACGGTATCGACTACGCTCAGAGTACGCCCGATATGTCCGGCTATTTCTGTTATAAGGGTACGTCTGCCGACACGTTTGCTAAGCAAAATGAGTTTTTAAGCTCAAAAATCCGTTATTTCGGCGACGTCAATTCGGACGCAAAAATTGATTTAAGCGACTATGCGCTTATAAAGAATTATCTTGACGGCAGCTCAAATGAATTGGAAGTTGACCAGCTCAGGGCGGCGGACTATGATGTCGACACGTCGGTTGACGCGTTTGACCTTTTCTATATCAACCGTATTGCCAACTCGGGTATGCATATCGGCAACGGTGACGACGACAGCCATTATGCGATAATTGAGTGGGGATAATAACCGTAATTATGCAATTGGCCCGTCAGACAGAAAAACAAAACACCTGATTGTCAATATAACGGATAAATCCCCGGCTTCCTCGGAAGTCGGGGTTTGTTTTTGACTTACTTTCTCTCTTTGTAATCCTTTTTGATTTTCTTCGACCAGCCTGCCGTAAGCGGCTGGCAGGACCTCATGGCGCATACTGCGTCGCTGACGGTGTCGTAAAGCACCCTTGTTCCCGCTGCGTCGGCTCGGTAGTCAACCGCTCTGTCCTCACCGATACCGAAATGCTTAGCGGTTTCAACAGCGTCAATGTTTGCGCCGATAAACAGGAATTCCCAGCCAAGCTCCTTTTTCTGCTCAATCATTTTCTTGACCTCGTCGCTTGAATAGCGGTGGCTTGCGTTTTCAAGTCCGTCGGTAGTAATTACGAACATTGTGTGCTCGGGCACGTCCTCTTTTCTTATGTATCTGTGGACGTCGGAAATGTGCTTTACCGTTTCGCCGATGGCGTCAATGAGCGCCGTGCAGCCTCTGACGGTGTAATCCTTATCGGTCAGCTTCTGAATTTCGCCGAGGTTTACGCGGTCGTGGAGCGTTTCGATACAGTCGTCAAATAGCACCGTCGTGACGAAGCACTCGCCGTCCTGCTTGCGCTGCTTTTCAATCAGCGCGTTGAAGCCGCCTATGGTGTCGCTTTCAAGTCCTCCCATTGAGCCGCTTCTGTCAAGAATGAATACGAGCTCGGTGATGTTGTTGTTTGTCTTTGTCATAATAAAATACCTCCGTGTAATAATGTGTTTTTTCTGCAGGCTTTCACCTTACAGCCACATTATAAAACGGAGGTAATGCAGTTTGGTCGCTTTTCGGGCGACATTTTTTATTTGAGCAGAACGGTTACTGCAACATAACCTACGTAGCCCGCGAGCATCACTATTCCCTGCCAGCGGTGGAACTTTTTGGTCGCTATGGTCGGGAAGATGGCTATCGCGATAGCCGCGAGACAGACGACCATATCAACCGTTACCGAAGAGGCGGAAACCGCAAGAGCGCCGCCGTTGTTCTTCATTGAAATAAACGAGCAAATCGGTAAAATGAGCGTCAGGTCAATGATGTTCGCGCCTAAGATGTTGCCGACTGAGAGTGCGCCTTCCTTCTTGCGAAGCGCCGTAATCGTAGTTACGAGCTCGGGAAGCGACGTGCCGATGGCAACCGCAAATACGCTTATGATTCTCTGGGGAACGTGGATTTCCTGCGCGAGGGTTGTGCCGGAATTAACGAGTATCTCCGCGCCGATTACCGTTCCGCCTGCACCCAGAAGGAACATAAGAATATACTTTACCCATTCCTTGGCTGTTGCGGATTCCTTCGTAACCTCGTCGTCAAAGGTAATCGCAATCGTATCGGGGGTAGTGGTAATCTGACGTTCGCTGTTTTTCATTGAAATAAAGTTCTCAACGAAGAATACCGCGAAAACCACGAACAGAATTATAGTGCCGATAAGTGAGAGCGAATAGTAATCCTGAGTTTCGCCCTCGAAGGTGAGCGTCTGTTTAGCCGTGAAGATACAGCTCAGAACGAGCGCCAGCGAAGCACAGAACATCAGCAGCGATTTGGGTGTGAATTCCCTTCGCTTTACCGTAAAGGGCATACATACTATAAACACACCGAGTATCATCGCCGTGTTGGCGGTGACGGAGCCTATCGCGTTGCCCGCAGCCATATCAACGTTGCCCTTCAGCGTTGCCGCGATGGAAACAATCATTTCCGGCAGTGTAGTGGCTATTGATACGATGGTCGCGCCGATAACGAACTTCGGCACGCCGAGCACCTCGGCAATCCAGCTTGCCGCGTCAACGAACCAGTCGCCGCCCTTTATGATGAGTACGAGACCGACTACGAAATAAATAGCCGTAAGATAAGTCGGGGCACCCGAGAAAAAGTTTTCTATAAATTCCATTTCGTTCACCTTTATTATGTTTTTGTGATACCGCAATATTTTACTATCACACAGAGCGTTTGTCAATAATTCAAATCGGAGTTTATCGGGGAGATTGATAAACCTCTTTCGTTCCTTCCCCTCTCAGGGGAAGGGGGACCGCCGTAAGGCGGTGGATGAGGTAAACTACGACCTCATCAGTCTTTTTGCTTCGCAAAAATCCAG
>JAEEUJ010000001.1 GCA_016290515.1 Clostridiaceae bacterium | reverse complement strand
CGGTGAGGTGCGCTCGTTTATGCAGGAGGCTATAGAGAGCCTGCTGGTTGTCAAGATTTTCGGCGTAGCTTCCAAGATACGCAAAAACGCCGACGGCCTTCAGCAGGAAAACTACAAAGCCAAGATAAGAAAGAACCGCTGGTCAATTTTTGCGAATCTCGGCTTCTCTGCCGCGTTTTCACTCGGTTATCTGTTCGGCCTTGTATGGGGCGGACTGAAGCTTTGCGCGGGAACTATTTCCTTCGGCACGCTGACCGCCATCATTCAGCTTATAGGTCAGGTCCAGACACCCTTCACGGGACTGTCGGGAATAGTACCGCAGTACTATTCGATGCTTTCCTCGGCTGAGAGAATTATTGAAATTGAAAATATGCAGCAGAGCAAGGCTGTCAACTCACCCGACGTTGATACGAAAAAGCTTTATGATGAGCTCGATTGCATCAGATTTGACGGTGTAAGCTTCAGCTATGACAGAGATACGGTGCTCGAAAACGGAAGCTTTGATATAAAGAAAAACGATTTCATTATGATTTCAGGTATTTCCGGCATCGGAAAGAGCACGCTGTTCAAACTGCTCGTCGGAGTTCTGCCCGTTGACGAAGGCAAGATAAGTATTATTTCGGGCAGCAGCGAATACGCAGTCGACAAGTACACGCGTCCGCTGTTTGCTTACGTGCCGCAGGGCAATATGCTCTTCAGCGGTACCATCAGAGATAATCTCAGATTTGTTAACGACACAGCAAGCGATGAGGAGATTATGAAGGCGGCGGTTATCAGCTGCGCCGACGAATTTATTAAAGAACTTCCCGACGGACTGGACACCGTGCTTCTCGAAAACGGTCACGGACTGTCCGAAGGTCAGGTTCAGCGGCTCGCCATCGCACGTGCCGTGCTTACGGGTGCGCCGATACTGTTGCTCGACGAGGCGACGAGCGCGCTTGACGAGGCAACCGAAAAGCAGTTGCTCGAGAATATCAGAGGCCTTAACGAAAAGACCTGCATAATCATTTCACACAAGAGCGCTGCGTACGAAATCTGCAACAAGGAATTGAAGATTGAGGACAAGGGAATTACGCTCAGAAATTTGGACTAAAAACAAATTTATTGTTGTATATTGATTGTATTTATGTTAAAATACTATGCGTGATTATATGATTTCATAAAAGAGGAGAGTAAAATGAATTACAGTTCTGAATCTAAAAAAGATTACGAGGAAGGGCTCAGCCTGGACAAATTGTTGATATACGGCAAAAAGCTGCTTGACAAATGGCTTGTTATAGCTCTTGTTGCAATTCTCTGCGCTTCAATCGGTTTTGCGGTTGCGAAGCTTAATTACACGCCTAAGTATTCTTCGCAGATTATGTTTATCGCCAGCAACAAGTCCTCGGCAATCACTGTTGCCGGTCAGTCCAACTCGGACCTTATAGCTTCGGCTACACTGGCCGAAACGTTTAAGTACGTTTTTACTACGACCGAGCTTGCTACCAAGGTTGCGGCTTCCTGCGGATATGACGCAACTCCTGACGATATCAAACGCTGCGTATCGGTTAAGTCGGTTGAGGACACTGCTATCGTTTATCTTACGGTTACGACCACGAATCCTGACAGCGCATACGCCATAGCTCAGGCTTATGTTGACAATTATCAGGAAGAGATTGAAACAGCTATTCCCAATACTGCACTTACGGTTATCGACCCTCCTCTTAAAGCAGAAAAGCCGAACGCGAATAACAGCATGATAATTTATTCGTTACTCGGATTTATAGTCGGTTTCGGCGGTACATGCCTTGTAATTATTGCTGCCGTAATATTCAAGGATACAATCAAGAACTCAGACGATATCTCCTCGAAGCTCGGCATGAAGGTTCTCGGTACGCTCAACAGAGTTAACAGGAAAGTCAAGAAGGGCGAGGCAAAGCAGGGCATTCTTATCACCGATAAAAAGACCGGTTTCGCGTTCATTGAGGCGTATAAGCTTATCAGAACAAAGATTGAGCACGCCGCTTCAAGACAGAATTATAAGACGATTATTGTTACAAGTACTCTTGCCAATGAAGGTAAGACTACAAGTGCTACCAATATTGCTCTTTCCCTTGCGCAGAACGGCAAGTCTGTTCTCCTCATAGACGCCGACCTTCGTAAGCCTTCGGTTGCGAAGACTCTCGGCTTTGCCGCAACGGACGACGAGGGCGTTTGCGGCATCGTTTCGGGCAAAAAGACGCTTAAGGAATCGATCAAGTATTCCGAGAAGTATCAGCTTTTCGTGCTCGTCTCTAGCCTTGCGGTTGAGAATTCGACTGAAATTCTTTCCTCACCCAAGATGGAGGAGATTATTGAATCCGCCAAGAAGGAGTTCGACTACGTTATTATAGATACCGCTCCCTGCGGAATTATCGCCGATGCTTCTATCCTCGCTGCGTATGCAGATACTATCGTTCTCGTAGTTAAGCAGGACTTCGCTTCTGCCAGAAGAATCAAGAGAGCCGTTGACAACTTTGAGAATTCAGGCACCGAAATTATCGGCTGCATTTTCAATCACTCGGAAGGCTCGGGCAGGGTTAAGTTCTACGGCAAGAGATACGGTTACGGTTACGGCTACGGCAAGGGCTACGGCTACGGCTATGGATACGGTTACGGTTACGGCTACGGTTCGGAATCGTCGAAAAAGAAGAAAAAATAAACCAAAAACACAATATTTGCCAATTGATACTGTCGGTCATACTACCGACAGTATTTTTTTGTTGTCAAAATAACCCAAAAACGTAGTTAAAAAATAACTTTTTTTGATTAAATAGAAAATTTTTATTGACTACGACTTAAATTTATTATAAAATAAACTGTAAATATGTGTATAAGTGCACCCTTTTTTAAGTAAATGGGCTTTATACCCTAATCTTTCAAAGCGGTTTTTAAGACTATTTTACATTACGGAGGTTTGCGTTAATGGATAAAAATATGGACATTAAGGATCTGTTCAAAAACATTAAATTGGGCGGAGGAAAGAAGGACGCCAGAAAAGGCGGACAGCTCAATGCCTTTTTTGAAAAGAATCCTCAGATGAAATATATTTTACCTGCAGTTGCGGTCCTTATTTCGTTGGTTGTTATGATTATGGTAATCATGCTGAACAATCCCGATACGGACATTCCCGAGCCGGTTTCTGTTCAGGGACAGGAGGTCGCGGTTTTGCCTCAGCTTGAAAGAGGCGAGCCTGAGACTATTGCGGACGGCGCGGACCCCTTTGAGGAGGATGTGCTGGCCAATGCCCGTGTAACCGGAATGATTTACAATTTCGGCGGTTACTGGACAGCGACGATAGCTACGAAGGACAACAAGAACGGCTTTACCGTTCAGGTCGGAGATTATGTCGGCTCATCGGAATGGTACGTTGAGTCAATTGACGGCGATACGGTTACCGTTACCATGGGAGATAAAACGCGAACAATAAGCAAATAATTCATATTACTATACATCAAAAACTAAGATTTACTTAGGGGGACAAATCATGTACGGTTTAAGAAAAAAGACAAAGTCAGCAGTGATTGCAGTTCTGGCACTTGCCATGCTCGTAGTTATTGCCCTTCCGATGAACGTACTCGGAAAGAGCTCATACGACGGTGAGTATCAGTACTATGTAATCAAGTACGGCGATACGCTGACGAGAATCTCAAGCAGCTTCGGTGTTTCAATCAGTGACATTATGGCTGCCAATAACATCAAGAACGCGGATCTTATATACGCGGGCAATGTTATTAAGGTTCCGTTGAGCGCCGATTCTCCGAGTGCAAACGGCTGGTCATCGACGACCATCTCGCTTGAACTTGAGGATGCCAACGTTCAGGATGCGCTTTCTGCGGTTGCTCTTAACGCGGGTTATACCATAATCTTCGTCGGCAACAGCAACGCTACCGTTACGCTCAAGCTTGAACAGGTATCTGCTCTTAAGGCGGTTGACTACATAACAAGACTTGCTGACCTTTCATTCATTAAGGACGGCAATACTCTGATTGTCGGAACGGCTGATCAGATTAACAGCAAGTTCATCGATAAGGTTGTTATGCATAAGTTTACGCTCAACTACATTCCGGTAAGCGTTTTGCAGAGTCAGGCTTCGGCTCTCGGCCTTGAGAATGTTCAGTATGTTCTTCTTGAACAGGATGACAGCACTGTATATATAAGTGCTTATCCTAAGGAGCTCGCAAAGATTCAGGAACTCATCAAGATTCTTGATGTCAGCTCAAACATCACTGCGGGCGGCACGCTTGTACCCGAGAACTTCAAATACATTGATCTTACCTATATAGATGCTACCGAATTCTCCGGACTCTTAGGAAACCTCGGACTGGAGACGGGCATTGTCCTTGCATCAAGACCGTACACTTTATATACATTTGCAACAGGCGCAGCCTTTGCGGATATTCAGAAGATCAAAGCTATCGTTGATAAGCCGCTGACCGGAAAGAATCTTGAAGCTGCCAACAGCGGCTCCGTTAACGACGAAAGCGTAAACGGCGGTTCAAACAGCGGCTCAAACAGCGATTCAAGCAGCAGTTCGAGCAGCTCGAGCAGCAGTTCAAGCAGCTCGTCAAGCTCTGACAGCAGCTCGACAACCCCGTCGACAAACAACAGCCAGATTCTCCGTGAGATTTCACTCACATATATCGACAGAGCTACGGCAGTTGATATTGTTAACAGCTTCCCCTACAGCGTTACCGTTTACGGTCCCGAAAAGATGACCAAGAAGATCTGGCTTATGGGTACCGAAGATGAGGTTAACAAGGCTGAGAACAAGATCAAGGAATTCGACACCGAGGATTATGCCGACAGCCAGAAGCTTGAGAATCAGTGCTTCGTCTATGACCTTGAAAACTGCACTGCTCAGGAAATGCTTGACAGATTGCAGAATATCGACCTCGGCGACGTAACATTCAAGACCAATTCTTATCCGACTGTTTCCAAGTCGTTGATGGTTTACTGTGAGCCTTCAAGACAGGATCAGATCAAGAGCTTGTTGGCTTCCCTCGACGTTGCTTCCTCGTCTGAGAGCGAGTACAGAGCAATTGAGGTTGCTGCCAGCGAGGCTGTAGGTTCCGGCAGAATTGAAGCTCTGCGTGAGGTTCATCCGGAGATTCCGGCATCTGCCGAGTTCAAGTTCGTTACTACAACCGACAGAACGGGCGGAACGATTTATTGTACCACCTATGTCAGAGGCACGGCAGAAACGGCAGAGTACATAAAGGCGTTGCTCAACGAATTGGATACAGGTAACTGATAAATAATATACGGGTGCAGACTCAAAAAGCCTGCACCCTATAGTGGCTTTTATAAATAATATCTCATTAGTTTGGAGTTGCAGAAGAATTGATTTTCAGCGGTAAACAAAGCAGTTATCCTCATACGTTGCATGACCTTCTGAGGATGACGTATGAAATGGGCGGTTCCGACCTTCATCTGGTTGTCGGAATAGAGCCTTGTATAAGAATAAACGGTGACCTGAAGCGACAGGAACAGCTGCCTAAGCTCAAGCCCGAGGACGTCGAGGTAATGCTTTTGAGCATTATGTCGGATGCTCAGAGGGAAAAAATTGAGGAGAATTGGGAGCTGGACCTTGCTGTGTCTGTCCCCGACTGCGCACGTTTCAGAGGCAACGTTATCATTCAGAGAGGTTCGCTTGCGGCCGTTTTCAGAGCAATCCCGTTTGAGGTCCCGGATCTTGACAAGTTAGGTCTTCCCGCCGATGTCAAAAGACTCTGTAACCTTCCCAGAGGTCTGGTGCTTGTTACCGGACCCACCGGCAGCGGTAAATCAACAACGCTTGCCGCGATGATCAAATACATTAACCAGAGATATGAGACCAATATCGTAACCGTTGAGGATCCTATTGAGTTTACACACACCCATATCAAGTCAACGGTTCGTCAGAGAGAGGTCGGTACGGATACGCACAGCTTCGCAAATGCGCTTAAGACTGCGCTGCGTCACGACCCCGACACGATAATGATAGGCGAAATGAGAGACCCGGAAAGTATCTCTATTGCCGTTACCGCGGCTGAGACTGGACACCTTGTTTTCTCAACGCTTCACACCCAGACTGCGCCCATGACCGTATCGAGAATTATTGACTCCTTCCCGGAAGGACAGAAAGGACAGATACGTCAGCAGCTTTCAAACACGCTTAAGGCGGTTATTTCTCAGCAGCTCATTCCCACCATTAACGGCAAGGGCAGATGCGTTGCGGTTGAATATATGATTGATACTCCCTCGGTTAAGAACCTTATCCGTGAGGAAAAAGAGCATCAGCTCTATGCGGCGATGCAGACCGGTCAGATGCAGGGTATGCAGACTATGGACCAGGCTCTTCTTAAGCTTTACAGAGAGCAGAAGATTTCAAAGGAGTCCGTTATCGAGTTCTGCGTTGACGAGAAGGAAGTCAGAAGACTGCTTATGTCCGCCGGATTTTAAGAGATTATAAGAGAAGGGAGCAAAAAGCTTGGCATCCTTTACATATGACGGTCTGAACAAACAGGGCCAGAACGTTCACGGCGAAGTTGTAGCGGGCAGTTCGTCCGAGGCAATGGATAAACTCCGTGAAGCCGGCATTATTGTTACAGACATTAAAGAAAAACAGATAAACGAAAAGAAGAAGGCGGGCGGCAAGAAGGTTAAAATCGAGGACGTTGCCGTTTTCGCAAGACAGATGGCTACCATGATGTCTGCCGGCGTTCCGATTACAAGAGCGCTTGACACTCTGGGAAAGCAGACCACCAACGCTTCGCTTGCTTCTGCGATAGATAAGATCAAGGACGACGTTGAAGGCGGTATGCCCCTTTCGGATGCTTTCGGGCAGTTTCCCAAGATTTTCAACGGTCTGTTCGTTGCCATGATTGCAGCCGGCGAGGTCGGCGGTATTCTGGAACAGACGCTGAACTCCCTTGCTACCCAGCTTCAGAAGCAGAAGGCATTGCAGGACAACATCAAGTCAGCCATTTCCTACCCGAGATCAATCGGTATTTTCGCGCTTGTTCTTTTGCATGCGATGCTTGCATTCATGGTACCGATATTCAAGAATATGATTCCCGAAACTACTGAGCTTAACGGACTGACACAGTTCATCTTCGACGCTTCCGGCTTTTTGAGAAGCCGTTGGTACATCTGGTTCGGAACAATTGCGGCTTTTGTTACGGTAGTTTACTTCATTGCCAAGAGCCCCCCGATGCACAAACTCTGGGAGCAGCACAAGCTTCACGCTCCGCTTATAGGCGAGCTTATGACCAAGCAGACTATCGCGCGTTTCTGCCGTACTCTGGCAACTCTTCTTGCCGGCGGTGTTACGGCGGTTGAAGCTCTTAAGTCCGCAGGCCCCACCTCGGGTTCGGACCTTATTGCAAAAGCAGTTGAGGACGCTATCAGCGATATCGAGGAAGGTAAATCAATATCCGATTCGCTTGATAAGAGCGGACTTTTCCCGCCCATGGTTACCGGTATGATAGCCATCGGTGAGGAGGCAGGTACGCTTCCCGAGTTGCTTGATAAGGTCGCGGAGTTTTACGAAGAGGATGTTGAGACGCTTTCCAGAAACCTTAAGGCTATGATTGAGCCTATCGCGCTTATCGGCATCGGCGGTATTGTCGGTGCGATGATCATAGCTCTTTATCTGCCGATATTCACGGCATCCACAAACGTTGAAGGCTATTAATACAGGAGAAGATTATTATGGCAAAGATTAAAAGCAGAATCGGACTTGAGGTCAGCTCCAGGGAAATAAGAGCGGTCGAGGTAAGCCGTATAAACGGTGAGTACTCGGTACTCGCCTGCGGTAAGATTCCGCTTCCCGAGGGAGTAATTGAAGAAGGTTTTATAAGAGATGCCGACAAATTCAACATTGCTCTTACCGAGCTTATCACTAACGGCGGTTTCAAGTCGGTAAAAATCGTTCTCGGCTTTAATAACGAAAACGTCGTTATGAGATATGCAACGTTTCCTCAGGTTGCCGAAGATAAGCTTCGCAATATGGTTCTCTTGCAGGCTCAGGAATTCATTCCGATTCCCGTACAGGAACTGGAATTGGACTATGTTATTGCCAGCGAAGGTAAAAATGACGAGGATCAGGCAGTAACAAATGTTATGCTTGTAGCTGCGAGAAGGAATATGATAGAGCAGTATATAAACACTCTTTCCGCATCAAAGTTTCTGGTTGTTGATGTAGATGCAAGCGTTCTTTCGCTGTGCAGAGGTCTTCAGTCCAGCGTTGTCGGCGAAGAGAAATATGCGGTTCTTAACATAACCGAGGATTTGCTTAACTTCCTTATTATCAAAGGCAACGAGATTTCAATGGTCCGTTCAATTCAGATTCCCGAAAGAGTTGAGGAGAATGTCGAAAGACTGTTCGCAGGCTCCTATGACGACGCTGCCAAGAGAGCAGAGGATATCGAAGAGGTAGGAGCTATGCTTGCGCAGGAAACCTCGTCTTCGGTAAGCTACTATTCTATGCAGAACAGCGATTCGCCTATTGAAAAAATCTTCCTCCTGTCTACTCTGTCCGAGAATGACGAACTTGCAAACAAGATGAAGGACATAGTTTCAACAATTCCGGTTATTGTTCCCGATTTCTATAAGGCAAACAATTTCGGACTTGATCAGAAGGTTATTAACGAATTTGCAGGCTGCATAGGCCTTGCAATCGCGGCAATGGAGGTAAAGTAAGTGTTCAAAGTAAGTTTATTGCCTGACAGTTACAGGCGTCATCTGCAAAGCAGAGATAAGGTTGACATAGTCTCCAGGTTCGCAGCAGTTATTCTTATTTGTCTGTTTATTGTTTACGGCGGTTTTGCCATCAAGAACGCTGTGCTCGAATCAAAGCTTAAAAAGCTGGAGAGAGAGAACTCCAGACTGGAAAGCGAATTCCCGGCATTGCAGGAATACCAAGGCATTTACGACAGCCTGATTTCTTCCAGACAGATGATTTCGAGCATTTTACCGTCTGACGGCGAGTCTGTTGATTTCTTTACAACCGTCGTCAATAAGACTCCCGATTACGTTCAGATTAATGAGATTGATATCGAAGAATGGTTTAACAGCGGTGTTTGCACGCTCAACTGTACCGTTCAGGATTATCAGGATATGAAGGACTATGAGGCACTCTTCAAGACTGAGGAAATGCAGGAAATCGTTAAGGGCGTTGAGATTACAAACATTCAGAGACAGAGTTCCTCGAATCACAACAAGTCAGTTAACTTTACGCTTGTTCTGAGCACTCAGAACGCTATTGCACCTGCTGAGCAGGCTCCGCAGTATGTAACCGTTACCAACGAAAACGGCGAAGCTGTTACCAATGAGAGCGGCGAGGTTGCAACAACTGCAGTTACCGCTGAGGCCACCACTGCGAGCGCTGAATAAGGAGGTAGGATTATGGCATTGAGCGATGTAATTAAAAAAAGAGAAGTTACAAACGAAGCTAAGGAAAAGAAGCAGTTTTCCGCCGCCAAGATTTTTGACGACGTCAGAATAGTAATCGCTATAATCGCTATCGCCTGTATAGCTCTTATCGCTTTGATTGTTTACAATAACGGTAAAATCGAAGAAACCCGTACCAGAATCGATACGGTAAAGGCTCAGATAGTTGAAAATCAGAACAAGATAGCCAATCTTAAAGCACTTCAGGCAAAAAGCGGTGAATATTCCGCGCAGAAGGAAGCTTATGACGAGATGATTTCCGACGAAGGCTTCGATCAGCTCGAAATGATGATAGCTCTGGAGAACAATGTTGAGGCGCACAATTGCAATCTCAGCGAGATTACTTTCGGTGAAGAGTCTAACAACGGATTTGTTAACCAGATGGTTGTTAATTTGAAAATCAGCGGCGACTTCAGAGACATTATGAGCTTCTGCAGAGATATTACCAGCGATACTAAAATCAAGAGAATTGATACCATCAGAATGACCGGCGGAACCAGTACAGAAAAGACCGCCGAAATCGTGATTGTGTTCTTTTCAAAATAATTGATTTATCAGCACAAACCACTATAGGGAGATTATATAGATGTTGAATTCAAACGTAGTAATTCCGGGCAGTCTGGGTTACAGACTTGTCGAAGCGGGCATTATCACAGAGGATCAGCTTGCCGAAGCTCTGGAAATACAAAAGACAAGTAAAAGCCTCTTGGGTACCATACTTACTCAGTTGGGTTACTGTACTGAGGACGAAATAGCCAAGGTCCTTGCTAAAAAGACAGGCTATAAGTATGTGTCCATTAACGAAATAGGCTTCAACGCCGAGGTTGCAAATTACATAACTCCCGAGATGGCTTTGCGCAACAACGTTCTTCCTCTTTACAAGGACGAAAAGACACTGTACGTTGCGATGAAGAATCCCAACGACATTATCACCATCGACAATCTCCGCCTTATGACAGGTATGGAGATATGCCCGGTTGTCGTTCCCGATATGGAGCTTGCTGCCGCTATTGAGAATTTCTCAAATATGAGCAGCATGGAAGCGTTTGACGACGAAGATGACGCACTCATAGAGCAAAACGGCAGCGAGGAGCTTGACCTTGACGATAAACCGGCGGTTATGCTGGTTAATCAGGTTATCAACAACGCTATCAAGATGGGCGCATCGGACGTACATATAGAGGCTCTTGAGAAGTACATGAGAGTCCGTTTCAGAATCGACGGCGTTTTGCAGGAAATTTTGCAGAACAACATCAGACTTTTCCCGTCCATAGTTTCCCGTGTCAAGGTTATCGGCGGTATGGACATCGCCGAAAAGCGTATTCCTCAGGACGGCCGTGCTACCGTAAGATATGAGGACCGCGTACTTGACTTGCGTATTGCTACAATGCCCACTGTTTTCGGTGAGAAAATAGTTCTCCGTCTTCTTGAAAGAAGCCAGGGCGTTGTCAAGCTTAAGGACTTACACTTCTCAGAGAGACAGTTTGACAGATTCCAGAAGGCTATTCATATGCCTTACGGCTTCGTTCTCGTTACCGGACCTACCGGTTCGGGTAAGTCGACGACGCTTTACGCCGTTCTTGACGAGATAAGCCGTCTTGAAACCAATACAATTACACTTGAGGACCCCGTTGAGCGCCGTATGTCCGGTATTAACCAGGTTCAGATGAACAACCGTGCAGGTATGACCTTCGCAGCTGCTCTTCGTTCGGTTCTCCGTTCCGACCCCGATATCGTCATGGTCGGTGAAATCCGTGACGCTGAGACTGCTAAAATCGCTATCGAAGCGGCTCTTACAGGACATATGGTTCTTTCCACCCTGCATACAAACGACGCACCCGGTGCGGTTACCCGTCTTGACGAAATGGGCGTTGAGCCCTTCCTGACGGCATCCTCGCTTGTCGGCGTGCTTGCTCAGCGTCTTGTCAGACGTCTGTGCCCCAAGTGCAAGGAGGAATATAAAATTTCCAGGGAAGACCTTCTCAAGATTATTCCCGACCTCAATACCGAGGAGTATCCCGACGAGGAATTCACACTCTACAGAGCTAAGGGCTGTATAACCTGCAACCATACGGGTTATAAGGGCAGAGAAGCCGTTTTCGAATTCCTTACGGTTTCCGAGGAAATGAAGCGTCTCATCCTTGACCGCGCTACTGTTGCCGAGGTTAAGGAGCTTGCTATCAAGCAGGGTATGCATACCCTGAAGGACGAGGGTATTTATAAGGTAATGCAAGGCAGAACCTCACTCGAGGAAATCGCCCGTGTTATCGTATAATTATTTACGCTTAGTTCACAATTTGTTCATAATGCATACATTTTCTCAACAAACTGTTACAATATGTTCACCGTATAATAAGTATATATAGAATTAGCTTTTTTACACTGAAAATCGCCGCAAAATCGGCGTTTTCCGATTTTGCATACATGTATTTTCCGACAATTATTTCACACTGTTTTCTTTTCGACGGCGAAAGGGTGGTCTGTATGAAAACCAAATTGAAGCAGAACGGCGGATTTGCAATAATTTCCGTCGTATTCCTTCTGTTCGTACTTTCCCTTATGGGAACGGCGATGTATATGTATTCCGTAACGTCTCTTCGTTCGGTAAGATTCCTTTCAGACAGGAAAAAAGCCGAATATCTCGCACAGGCGGGCGTTGAATCCGCATCGTATGCGTACCAGCTTGCTGTCAGTGCAAGCGGAAGCAATGCGGCTGCAAACACGCTTATTTCAAGTACAAATTCAGAAGGCGCATCTATGCAGTCAAATCAGGTTTACCTCGTTTTCGACCGCAGCGAGCCCGACAACAACCACTACAAGTATGTTCAGGGCGGCAACATCGGATCGTACACCGACGATCAGATTATCGGCTACTATGATGTTACCGTTACAAGTGCGGTTGACATCAGCGTTGCCAATCTTCTTGAGGAGGATACAACTTCAGCTTCCGGCGTCACGTCGTATCCGGTAGAAATCAAGGAAAGCCAGAGAATTATCGAGGCGCACGGACACGTCGGCAGAGCGGGCGCAGGCGTTGTTGGAGCCACCAAAAAGGCGTATCTCTCCGAGCCTGTTCAGGCGCTCGGCAAGTTCTATAACGACGACGGCATAATCGACGGCGGCGTTACAAATCAGAAAAAGACAATTAAATATGACGACAACGGCACCGAAAAGAGCGTTCAGGTTCCGATTGCGAAGAACGACAACTTCAACGTTCTCGGTACATACAGCACCGGAACAACGCTTATGATTAAGATAAGCCTGTTCAACAACATTCCGTTCATCGGAAAGTATATCGGTATCGAAAACTCATATCCGATTACGCTCAACCAGCAGACCGTTCCGATTCTTATGGCATATACCACAGGTAATATGATAATGAATCAGCCCACCGCAGGAACGATTAAGTTTAAGCCGAACCAGAGCAATATGGTTTCCTTCATCGGAAAGCAGAACATTTTCATTAACACGAACATTGACGTTACACCGTCAAAGACTTGCTTCAATGTAATGTATCTCAGAGGTGACACCATAGTTCTTAACGGCGACGTTGAGATTTATGTTTACGGTTTCACGAGATCGTCCTCGTCACTGTTGGGCAGACTGTTCGGTCAGAATATGACCTCAATGTATCAGGCAATCGCCGGCAACTACTGCTGGAGCACGGTCGTTATCGGTACGCCGAATCCCGAGACCTCAACGGTTACCGACCCGGTACATCAGGCAATTTACACGCTTGCACCGACTATTTCAAGTTCGGGCGTAACAATGCCTTCACAGGGCGGTTACGGCAAGTGCGGAAAGATTTTCTTCGGCGGTAACGTTTTCGTTAACATCCAGATTCCCAACGTAGGCAACTACCGTTACAAGGCTTTCAATGCCGGAGATACATATTATTTTGATGACAATCTTCCTCAGTCGGTCGGCACCAAGGAAGGATACGGAATAGACCTCTTCAAGTATTTCATCGACTATTCAGTAGCAACCAAGCGCTATTCCGACAACGTTCTTTCAAGATTTACCGAGGTTATGGCGATGTACTACTCCACAACCGACAAGACACCGACAACATACGTTATCGGCAATGACGACGGAGTAATCACCTATAACGCAATGAGAAAGATAGAACGCGATCCATACAGCGGAGCGTTCACTTATTTAGCAGACACATTCAAATCACTTGTTCCCCCGGATCCGACAGACGGTTCGTCGCTTACGTGGGTGTTAGGTTAAACAGGAGCCGAATACGATAAGGAGGTAGCTTTTATGAACAATAAGACCAAAAACGGAATTAAGCGTTTACGTTCAAAAAACGGTATGACGCTTGTAGAAGTTTTGGTTGCGATGACGCTTCTGGTTCTTATCATAATGGTTTTCACACCGCTGTTCATGACGTATTTCAGAAATACGAGAACTGCCGGTCAGATAACACGGAAAACATATGAGAGATCCAGCATAATGGAGCGACTTATTGCTAACCCCGACGGCTCTAACGACACAGGCTATGAGACTGCTGTTGCCAATATGCCGATTACCCTTTCGGCAGGCTCAACTACGATTGACTTTTCAAATACCGGAGCCAATTCTGTAGGTAATGTTCACGGCACAATGGTTTCGGAGTCTCTTAATGATGAAAAGTCCTATGTTTCGTTCTATACGCCGTCAACGGGCAGCACAATGGTCTGCTTCCCCGCAAACCTTACGGACGACTTTATCACAAAGGATATTACGGTAGTACCCAAGGGCTTCAAGTTCCACGCGAGCGCAGAAAACAAGAGTGCCGTTACCGGATATCATTTCGAGGTTTACAATACCAAAGATGACGGAACCAAGGAAAAGGTTTCGACCAATTATTACGATATTGCCTATGCAAACGACGGCGACGGCGGTAAGGTTGCAATCTTTACCTTCAAGGGCGCAAACAACGTTATCAGCTTTGAGCGTTCACCGCTTTGGATTCAGTATTGCGGCAACGGCGGCATGCTTTATCAGGTAAAGGTTGAAATCGGCGCTCCCGAAATCATCCTTGTAGGCGAAAAGGCCGACGACGGCAACTATTATTACTACGCAACAGAGGGTGTTGACGTTAAGACCGGTAAAATGGACATTGTTGCAAAGAAGATGTCCGGTGCTCCGCTCATATCGGCAATGAACGACGTTGAGTGGGTTGCAAAGGGCAGAGGCGACGACGGAAACGGCGGCGTAAACCAGTACGGCTATTATGTAATGGGCGGCGACGCAGGTCAGGTAAGACGCTTCTGGAGAAACGAGACAACCGGCAACTACTACTGGGGCGGCGACGTTCTCGGTCAGTATGACAGATATTATTACATTACAGGTAATAATCAGGCCGACGGCAGCAGCCATGAAACAATTACTCAGACCAATACAACTCAGGCTCAGTTCAAGAGCATTTTCCGTTCGAGTCAGGGTTACTTCAAATATAACGGTGTTGACGGTGCTAACCAGCTCACTGCCGACGAACTTATTACAATCGGCTTTGAGTACAGAATGATTACCAGTAACTACTACACAGCCAATGTAACCAACAGCGATACATATTTCACAACCGTCGGCAGGGCGCTTGCGATTAAAAACAGCGACGGCTATTCGGCACGTTATGCAGGCTGCGGTACTGAGCTTTATGATAAGGAAAAAGGCTTAACCACAGGATTTGTCAGCTTCCGTCAGGATGCCAACAGTAAGCTTTACACCTGGCTTGACCACTCGGGCTACGGTTCAGAGCTTGATATCGACGGTTACAAGACCGCAACTAACTATGAATATACCGACGATCCCTCGCTTATAACGATTACGTCTGTCGGTGCGGTTCAGATTAATACTTCAAATCCGAATTACTATCAGTCAAATCAGACATCTGTTCTCGGACAGCAGCTGTATCCTACCCAGTCCTACACGCTGTACTGCGGAACTATTCCCGCTGTTATTGATACATGGGGCTGGAAAACGAAGAATATCGGTTCGCTGCTTTACAACAACTACAGTATGTGGCTTCATACCGGTACACTCGGTATTGCGACCGACGGTAACAAATGGTACCCGACCGGTAAGTTCGGTGACACAAGATCCGCCGCAACCACGAGTGATGTTCCCGGACAACTTTCTAGTACGTTGTTCGGCACGAATGCAAACTGGTTCTCGCTGTTGAACTACGGCACTGAGCCGACGAGATATCCCTTCGGCGCGAGTGAAACGCCGAAGTATAAGGACTATGACAATCAGTACGCCATAAGAGTAACTTATGATGTTGAGTATGAATGCTTCTACCTGTTCGGCGGCTGGAAAAATGAGACAGGATTAGCCGAAAACATTCAGCTTATCAAGCCCGGTGATGTCGGCAAGACAAACAGCAGTTACAGAACCGGTGAACTTAAGGACGGAACGGGCGGTACTACGAGAAATATCCGAATCACGAATATCAGATCTTCACAGGTTTATATCAATAACAGATGGGTTGATACCGACGATTATAAGCGCCTGAAGGTCGAGGACGGTAACAGAATCGTACTCGGTAATGAGATTTCGAGCAGCGACAATACCGTTATCATCTCAAAGACCGATGATTATCAGTATCAGTACCGTAAACCGCATCAGGACGGCGTAGTGGTTTCGGTTACCAATGCGAAGCTTTATTACGGTCCCAACGGAAGCGGCGGCGAATATGCAACAAGCGGTTCGCTTTCTGCCAGAAGCTATCTCGGAACGGCTCTTCCCGAGGAAGGCACGGACTACTACGTAACTGCAGGCCATGAGGTTGATATCACGATGGGTTACCTTTCGCAGCCTTATGCGATTGACGTCAACAACCCGACCGTTCCCAAGATGTCCGGTCTTTCGGGCTTGACGGGCGGTTCCGACTTCTACTTCAAGAAGCCCGGCGACGGCATCGGTTCGAGCATACTTTCGGGCGGCGCTTTCAACCACTCGTTCGTTTCGGGCGGTCTGAGAGACAACGTCACGATGCTCGACGTTAAGAGCTTCCACGACGATCTTACCGGCAATAATATTTCGCTTGCAGCGGGCTATTCACTCAGCTATGTTGCAAACGACTATTCTTATCTTACGAGACTCGGTCAGGTTCTTAACAACGGCGTTGTCTATATCAGGGCAACCGGTGACGGAACCGAGAGCGATAACGCAGGTAACCTTGCGTCCGGCAAGGGCTGGAGCTTGAAGAAGGAAACTAACATTTTCCACCAGTTCTTCGGAATTGACCAGTACAGAGGCGTCAGCATAGGCGACGGCGCCGGCACGAGCGCTGTACTCGGCTGGAACACGACGTATCATAAGGGCTACCTTAATATGTCGACCGACTCGAACAAGGCTCCTCAAATGAGCTATTCGCCTTCAATTGAATCAGGCAACCAGAACTACGGCGTTAACTACCATCCGCTGATGGATACGGAGTGTACCACGGTTAACTGGGGTACGACCTCCGACATGAAGCCTCAGGCTATGTGGGGTACGGCGAACGGTACGTTGCTGAGCTGGTACTACAATTATGAATCTGTTAAGGATTCCAAGATTTACTCGGTATGCAAGGAGTTCGAGAACTACTCCTGGTGCGACAAGTTCGGCATCAAGCCCAACACCGATACTTATAAGAAACAGTATTACGACTATACTACGGTAAGCAGAAGTATTTATAACGATTATGGCTTCGTTTCCGTACTCAAGAATGTAAACGATATCTGCTTCTGTGACGACGTCTGGGTAGCAGTCGGCGATCAGAGCGGCAAGAAGCCCTCGGATTACAGCGCACCCAAGTCGTACAACAGACTTGGCGCAACCGGCGAGGCAGGCTCGTACGTAAACGTCAAGTTCCTTGACAAGGATCTCACGGGCAGCGACGGACTTCCGATTGCACGCTGGATTCACGTTAAGGTTTCCGACCAGACAAACATCAATTTCAGGTCGGTTGTTAACTGTCAGGGCATCTG
This sequence comes from Clostridiaceae bacterium, assembly GCA_016290515.1. Classification (GTDB taxonomy): domain Bacteria; phylum Bacillota; class Clostridia; order Oscillospirales; family Acutalibacteraceae; genus Fimenecus. The sequence goes on along the minus strand of JAEEUJ010000001.1, from coordinate 20,587 downwards.
GTACATTATGGGTTATGTTGACATCAACAACAACGGCGTTCAGGACACCGGCGACCGCTGCGTAATGTATTATTCAAGGCAGCCGCAGGACGGATTCTTCCGCTGCGCTACGAGAACGGATCTCGACGGCAATTATACCGGCAAGACTTACAATGACAAGACCTATGCGCTGTACTTCGACGATGACGGCGTATGTCAGGATCTTGAATTGACAGGCGTTAACAAGATGGCCTGCCAGAGCTGACGGATTTCAGGCAAATGTATTAACGGGGAGGGGACTCCCTCCCCGAATTAAGAAAAAAGGAGGCAGAAACGGTGTTTTTTAAGGCTATCGGCAAAATGAGAAGCGACAGGCGCGGATTCACTATAACCGAGTTGTTGATTACGGTTGCTATCATGGCTCTCGTTGCGGCTCTTTTGGCGTTAATTATGGGACCGATCTGGAAAAAGTACAGAATGGTCGAGAACCTCTACATCGTTCAGACTGAGGTTAAGGCGATTATGGACGCGTATTCTGCCGACGCTTCACAGGGCTCGCTTGCTACGGCAACAAACGTTGACCTTCTTTATGAGGACCAGAGTTCACTCGATGCGAACAAGAGCTTTGAGTCCTGTCCGGAGCTTGGAACGTTCACCGAGGACGAGAATTCACACGCACTGTATTTCGCAACCAGAGATACGAACAATGCGAGCTTTGATGCTTCCAACTATCAGTACACCTATCTGTTTGTTTACAACGGACATATGTACGTTCTTAACGGAAAACAGCATACGGCTTACAGATTCTGCTTCACGGATGAGATTGAGGTTAATATCAAGTACTCCGTATCCGTTGACGCTTTCGGCAAGGACGACAACGGTCACGAAAGCACCCACCGTCTGGACGATGCGACTGTTACGGATCATAAGTATCTTAACGACGGCGTAACGGTTACCGTTGAGAGCGGACCGGGCTACGATTTCTACTATGACCTTCACACCTCGTTTGCGCTGAAGAATGCGGTTGGCAAGAACTACGTCAACCTCAACAATTCCATGGGTGATTATTTCTCGAGCCCCTACTGCGCAGGCTACACCTACGGCACGGATCTCAAGACAAACAATGATACAGAATCCAAACCGACCGACTTTGAGTACAGCGGAGTTACGTACGGTCATCTTGACGACGAAGCAAACGTTATCAAGTATATCTCGCTCAAGAATTTCAGCACGGGCGACGTTACCGGCAACAGCGGCTCGACCGGAACGAATTTCGGTTGTTCGTTCTCGTTCCTGATGGTCAACTCAAATGTCGGCGAGGGCGTTCTCAATACCTTGAGAAGTTTCCGTGACAACACGCTGCGCGGAACGGCAATAGGTGACAGGATTATTGATGTATATTACGGCGTATCCCCCGAGGTCGTTTCATTCCTCAGCAGGCACGAGCTGTTCCGAAATATCGCAGCCGAGGCTGTTAAGGGTACGGCTTATGTAATGGAGCTTGTCGGTTAGTTTCAACAATTCTAAAATTTTTTCGAAAAAGTATTGACAAAGCAAATTGCATAGATTATAATGAAAACACAAAGAGTTACGGAACGTTCCCGTTTGGTTCACAGAAAATATACAAAAAGCTAATTTCTGTATTATTTGCAAAAAAGTACTTTACAGACGGAAAGTTTTGGTGTATAATTACTATGCTGGGTTACGGAAAGTTCACGTAACAGGTTAATGAGTATATTATGGGCACAGGGCCCATCATATAAATTAAAAATTCTATAAAGGGAGAAATTATCATGAGAAAACTTATGAGCAAAAAGGGTTTCACACTCGTTGAGTTAATGATCGTTGTTGTTATCCTTGGTATCCTTGTAGCAGTAGCAGTTCCGATCTTCGGCGCAGTTACTAAGAACGCAAGAATTAAGTCCTGCAAGTCCAACCAGAGAGTTATTAAGGGCAACATGGAGACCTTCATGATGACCGGCGGCACTGGCGGCGAAGCTATCACTCTTACATCAGCTACAACTTATGATGTATCTGGCGAGTCTTCATTCACAAAACTCTTTGACGGCGGCACACTTCCGAAGTGCCCCTCAGCTGATAGTGCTACCAACAACTACAACGCTCAGGTTGTATTTGATGGTACCAACACTAATTATGTTGCAACTTGCAAAATCGCAACAACTGATGCTGAGAACCACAACGGCTAATAATTAATTAGTAAAAAGAAGGACAGAGGTTAACGCCTCTGTTCTTTTTTTGTTTTTTTGAGTCAGAACGGTTTGCCTGTACGGGCGATTCACGAATCGCCCGTTTTTAATTGTTTCGCTAAATCGGAGTTTATCGATGCGATTGACGGCGAGCATTCAGCGCCCCTTGTTAAAGGGGAGAGGGCCAGCGAACGCTGGCGAGGGGATTCAAGAAAGCTTGATATAACAATAAAAAGGAATCCCACCACCGCCGTACGGCGGTCCCCCTCCCTTTGACAAGGGAGGCTGATGTCCTATCCTACTTCTCCTCGACAAACTTAGATTTGCAAACGTTAACAAGTGTATTGTAATATCGGCAAAAATGGTGTATAATTATAAAGTTAAAAATCTCTTTGAAAAGGAGAGCGGAAAATGAATCAGATAAAGAACGATAAAAGAAAGGTCCTTCTGTGGTGCCTGCTGTCGGCGGGAATTGCGGGAATTATATTTATTATCTTTTCTGCAATAAATCATATTGCTCCGTTGGGCGAAGCAACCGTTTTGAGAAACGATGCAATCCATCAGTATGCGCCGTTCCTCGCAAATTATATTCAGAGAATAAAGGACGGATCATCTCAGCTTTATTCATGGAATGTCGGTGCGGGTGTAAATCAGTTCGCCTTGATTGCCTATTATTTATTAAGTCCGTTTAATCTGCTTGCTCTTCCGTTCAACGAATCAAATATTGATATTGCTTTCTGGCTGATAATACTCGTCAAGACTATGTTTATCGGCCTTACCTCATGCTATTTCTTCCAGAAGAAATTCAATGAAACTAATTTTCTGACAATCTTTTTCTCGCTTGCCTATACCTTCGGCGGTTTTTATCTTTGCTATTACTACAATACAATGTGGCTTGACGCGCTGATCATGCTTCCGCTGATAGCGCTCGGTATTGAGAATATAGTTTACGGAAAAAAGGCGACGCTTTATTTCCTTTCGCTTGCATACGCAATTTTCGTCAATTTCTATCTCGGCTATATGATATGCATCTTCTCGGTGCTTTACTTCTTCTATCTCCTGTTTGCAAAGGACGTTACGAAAAATGCCGCCGAAAAGGAACAGGACGAGCTGCCGATTTTGACCGTACTGCTCAAATACGGCTTTTCCTCTTTGCTTGCGGGTATGCTTGCCGCAGTTATCATTCTTCCCGTTTATTTTGCGTTGAATTACGGAATGAATAAAAGCGATCTAAATTCGACAGATATGCTTTTTAATCTTTTTGATTATTTATCTTTCCATATTACAGGAATAAACCCGTTCCCGCTTGAGCAGACTAAAGATACTGCGCCATACAATATGAGTACAGTGCTGACTCTGATGGCGGTTCCTGCATTCTTCTGCCTTAAGAACGTAAAACCGAACAAGAAGGTCGCTTCGGCAGTTGTGCTTGCGATATTCTATTTCTCGTTTGCGGTTCCGAAGATGAATTATTTCTGGCACGGCTTTGCGGCTCCCGCAAATCTGCCGTACAGATTCACTTTCATATATCTTCTGTTTATACTTACTCTCGCTTATGAAACCGTTAAAAACGTCAGGGAACTTCCCGTCTGGTCATTTGGCGTTTCTGCTGTGTTTATAACCGTTGCCGTTGTTTATTCACGTTTTTCACAGTTTTCCGACCATTTTTCTTCGAAGGCAATTCTTATCAGTTCAATATGTGCGGTTGCATATATCCTTGTATTAATTCTTACAAAGTATGATAAGTTCAACCTGAAATTGCTTTACCCGGCTCTAGCTATGATCTTTGTTTGCGAATTGATTATTGGAAATTATCAGAACTTCTTAACAGTTTCATCCGATGACATAAAAGAAAAGTATGCTTATTATGAAGAAACAAAAATAATTAAAGAGCGTGTCCTTGAAAACAATAAAAACAACATAAACAGATTTGAGATATCGCAAGATAAGAGCAAAATTCAAAATTCGCCTGCGCTTTACGGTTATAATGGTATTTCTACGTTTTCATCGCTTTCGGACGGAGATTTTTCGGGTACGCAGAAGATGCTGGGAAATTTTGGAAATTTCGGAAATTCATACTCATACTCTGTTCAAAGTCCGATTTATAACGCAATGTTTGGGCTGGAATATGTTTATGATCCCGACAACTTGATTGATTCTCAAAATGATACCTATTATGAAAAGGTTGAAGATATTGGTGATGGCACACTTTATAAGGTTAAGTATACCCTTCCGATTGGCTATTGCGTCAGAGAGGATATTCAGGCCTGGAGTCCTTACAGTTATCTTTGCACTTCGGTTCAATCGCAGTTATGGAAATACTCGACAGGTGTAAAAGATGTTATGGATTACACAAAGCCGGACGGTATAAACTATACAAACTGTCATGAGGTTTCCGCCGACGAGATTTCAAAGTATATTATTGATAATGCTACCGAAGAAAACAGTCAATATGAAGCTGATGACCATGATCACGAGCATGACCACGAACACGAGCATGAAGGATATGTTTCACCGTTGGACGATTTGTCAAATGCATCGTATTATGAGTATGATTTAACAGCCGAAAACGTCAGCCAGCTTACCAAGCTTATCGGTGACGTTTATTCGCTTAAAGCCGATTCCGAAGGCTTTTACGTTTCGTTTGACTTTACCGCAAAGGAACAGGGCGAGATAATGGCGCTCGTTTACAGCGGAAGCTTTAAGACTCTTAAACTTATTCACGCCGACGGCAGCGAAAAAGAGTTTGACATTGATGACCGTCATATTACCGACCTCGGCTTCTTTGAGGCGGGCGAAAAGTTCACTCTTACCGTTTGTGAGCCCGACAGAACGCTTGAAGAGTTTAGAGCGCAATATGAGAATTATGACAAGTATCCTCTGACAGACTCTATTCAGGTTTCCGTTGCTACGATAAACGAGGAGAAGTTCCTCGAGGGTTACAATCAGATTCTCAAGAACGGCACTCTTAAGGTTGACGAGTTCGACGACACCTATATTCACGGTACGGTCAACTCGACTGTTGACGGCTTTATGATGATGCCGATGCCCTACGACCTCGGCTGGACGGTTTACGTTGACGGCGAGCCGGTTGAGCTTCACGAGCACGAGAGCCATATAATGATGTTCCCGATTTCGGTCGGCGAGCACGAGGTTGAGATGTCGTACTTCCCGCAGGGACTTAAGGAGGGCATTTTCGTTTCGCTTGCGGCGGTGCTCGGACTGGTTCTCGTTCTGTTACTGGGCAGGGTACACAAAATGAAGCTTGCCTTCGAGGCAGAGGAGGCTGCCAAGGCATCCGAAGACGGCGGCGAAGCAAAAGAAAAGACGGATAAATCCGATAACGAATAAACAACATCTTGTGAAAAAAGCAGGGCGGAAGCCCTGCTTTTTGTGTTTTGCCCGAAAGGCTTATTTTTACAGTGTTTATTAAGGCTTTTCGGTTGACTTTTATGCAGTTTTGAATTATAATTATTGGGTATAAATATATATTGCCAAAATAGACTTTGGAGGGAAATATATGAAGAATTTAAAGAAGACATTTGCCATTATTCTGACAGTGCTTCTCGTTTTCTCAGGCATACCGTTCAGCGCTTCTGCTGCTGAGGTTTCGATTGCCGGAAGCGAGTTCACCTGCAAACCGGTTGACTTGGACCTGAATCTGGGAACCGGTCATGCCGTTATTACGGGTTATAATGGCAGTGACGAGTACGTTGAGATTCCCGATCAGTTTGTTTATACCGTAGGTAACCAAAACGTGTATCTCGATATCTTGGGAATCGACGATAACGCATTTGTCAGCAAGGACATTATTGCCGTTAAGGGCAACAGCAAGATTGCGACTATCGGCAAAAATGCGTTTAAGGGCTGTAAGAAGCTTACCACGGTCGTTTTCCCGAGTGAGCTTTTCCTTGACGAGGCGGCCTTTGCAGATTGCGAATCCCTTGAGCTTGTTGCTATCGATAAGGCATATCATGCGCCCGTCAACCTCAAACCCGAGGACGGCGAGGATCCGCTCGATTACGCTCAGAGACTTGCCGATGCTGAGTCACAGCTGATTGCAACTCTGTTTGAGAACAGCGCTAAACCCGAATACATTTTCTCAAACAACGATAACCTTGCCGGTTATATCGGCAAGGTTAACACCGGCACTATGGTTTACGACGAGGCGTATATTTACGGCAGAGTCAGCGGCGTTAACAAGGTTGTTATTGCAAGTAACAGCAAGCCGTCCGACGCTTCGAAGCATCTGACCTTCGATGACAGCGTTGAGTATATTTCAAGCTTCGCTTTCTTCGGACGTGAGGAGGTTATCGACGTTGTATTCCCGTCAAGCCTTAAGAAAATCGGCGCAAGAGCTTTTTCAGGCTGTATCGGTCTTGAGGACTTTGTTCTTCCCGATTCGCTTACAAGCATAGGCTATGCGGCTTTCAGCGGCTGTATCGGTCTTGAGAACGTTATTCTTTCCGATAACGTAACCTTTATCGGGCAGGCTGCGTTTGCAGACTGCACAGGCCTTAAGAAAGTAGTCGTCGGCTCCGGTATTGACGAGATTGAATACAGAGCTTTCGCAAACTGCGTAGGTATTACCGACCTTACAATCAAGGAAGGCGTTGAAATCATCTCGCTTGCGGCTTTTGAAGGCGACGTGGGACTTAAGAACGTAGTTCTTCCCTCAACGATTACGGTTGTCGGCTCAGGCTCGTTTGCAAGATGCACCGGTCTTGAAACCGTTAAGATTCTTTCAGCATCCGACTACGTGATTCACATGTCGGCTTTCGACGGCTGTACCGGTCTTAAGAGCGTTGATTTCAATTCAAACGTTGCAGAAATCGGAAAGTTCGTTTTCAGGGGCTGTTCAAAGCTTAACGAGCTGAAGAATTTCGAAACCAGCGATTCGCTTATCACTATCAGTGAGAGCGCATTTGAGAACTGTACTTCTCTTCCGAGCGTTACCATTCCGGCAAACGTTTTCTCAATCGGAGACAAGGCGTTCTACGGCAACAATTCTCTTAAAACCGTAAACTTCAACGACAAGCTTTCAAAAATCGGCGAAAGCGCATTTGAAAACGATATTTCCCTTTTAAATATTGAAATTAAAAACGACGTTACCGTTATCGGCAAGAACGCATTCAAGGGCTGCATCAAGCTCGTCAGCGTTTCAACCGGTAATGCGCTTACAAAGATTGAAGAGGGCACATTTGAGGATTGCGCTTCGCTGACGGTTATCGATTTCGGCGCCGCCATCACCGCTATCGGCAACAATGCGTTCAAGAACTGCTCGAAGCTCGCTTCGACTATCAGTACCGACGCAATGACCTATATCGGCGACGAGGCCTTCTATAACTGCGACAGCATTAAGGCGTTTGTAATTTCCGACACGGTTACCTATGTCGGACCGTATGCGTTTGCAGAGTGCGGACGCCTTACCGACCTCACACTCGGTAACGGACTTACCAAAATCAGCAATAACGCATTTGAGAACTGCACTTCGCTCGCTGCGGTTGCAATTCCCGACAACGTAACGGTTATCGATAATTCCGCTTTCAAGGGCGATGCGGGCATCAAGACGCTTAAACTCGGCGCGGGCGTCGAGTCGGTCGGAGAGGCTTCGTTCCAGGATTGTACTTCGCTTGAAACCGTTGAGTTTACCGTTGATCCCAACACGGGTGATTACAATATTACATCCATCGGTGCTTACGGTTTTGCGAACGATTCTTCTCTTCGCGACATAGTCCTTCCGCAAACCGTGACCTTTATCGGCGAGCATGCCTTTGACGGCTGCGTTTCCATTGAAAAGTTCACCGCCGGTATCGGTGCTACGAAGATTGAGGAAAACGCTTTCCTTAACTGCGTAGGACTTAAAGAAATCACGATTGCAGATACAGTTATCGAAATCGGCGACTATGCGTTCAAGGGCTGTGTAAATCTTGAAGTTATTAATATACCCGACAGCGTTGAAAAAATGGGCAAGGGCGTATTTGAAGGCTGCACCTCGCTTGAGAGCTTCAACCTGAGCGATCAGATAGACACTATCGGCGAAGGCCTGTTCAAGGACTGCACCGCTCTTACGAGCGTTACCGTAGGCGATCAGATAGCTGTAATTCCCGACAACATGTTCTCGGGCTGTACCGCTCTTTCGGGCGTTACTTTTACGGCTGATATTACGGCAATCGGCGACAATGCATTCCTCAACTGCTCTGCTCTTGATTATGCAATTCCGGCTACCGTTAAGACTATAGGCGACGGCGCATTTGATTCGAGCGGCAAGACTGAATTTGATATTCCTGCAACCGTTACCGAAATCGGCGCAAGAACCTTTGCAAACACTTTGATTACATCCGTTGTTCTTCACGACGCGGTTGAAAGCGTAGATTCCACCGCTTTTGACGACTGCGCACTCCTCACCAGCTTCAATACCGGCAATTCGCTTACCGAGATTGACGAGGATTTGTTCGCGGCGCTTACTCTTACCGATGTTACCTTCGGAACAGCCATTAAGGCTATTCCCGACGGCCTGTTCAAGGATCAGGCTCAGCTTGCAGAAGTTACCTTCTCAGAGGGACTTGAAACCATCGGAGCGAGCGCATTTGAAGGCACCGGCATAACAGCCGTAAGCTTACCGTCAACTCTTACTGCAATCGGCGAGAGGGCATTTGCGGATACGGGCGTTACGGCGGTTGTCCTTCCCGACAGCGTAACAGAATTTGCAAATAATGCATTTGACGGCTGTGAGCTTACAAGCTTTACATTCGGCGCAGGTATTACGGAAATACCCGACGAAATGTTCAAGGATATGGCAAGCCTTGCAGAGGTTACCTTTGCTGACGGCCTTGTTTCAATCGGTGCTTCTGCTTTCTGCGGCACTTCAATTACCGAGATTGAGCTTCCTGCATCGGTTACGGAAATAGGCGACAGTGCATTTGAGAATCTTCCTCTCACTGAAGTAGCGCTGCCCGACGGTCTCGAGAGCATCGGTGCTTCCGCTTTCAGAAATACTGCTATTACCGAACTCGTAATACCCGACAGCGTAACTTCGCTCGGCGAAGGCGCATTCGCAGACTGCGCAGACCTCAGTGCGGTTACTGTCGGCGACGGTATAACCGAGATTCCGAAGGATGCTTTCGTTAACGACGTCAACCTTTCCGACGTAACCTTCGGCGCAAACGTTACTACAATCGGCAAGCAGGCATTCTACAATACGGCGCTTCAGGAAGTTGTAATACCCGACACGGTTACTACAATTAAGAACGACGCGTTCAGAAATCTTACAACTCTGACGTCTGTAACAATTCCTGCAACGGTAACAGATATTACCGATTATGCCTTTGCAGGCTGTCCCAATCTCGTTGTAACGGTTGATAAGGGCTCCTATGCAGAGCAGTACTGCAATGCTCAAAAGCCCAAGCTTAAGTACATTTACAGCGACGGTACAGCACCTTCGAACCCCGATCCGGTCAACCCCGATCCTGTAAATCCCGATCCGGTCAACCCCGATCCGACGAATCCCACCGGCAAGTTCCCCGATGTCAAGGAAGGCGACTGGTATTACGAGGCAGCTAATTACTGCGCGGATAAGGGCTTCATCAGCGGTTACAAGGATGGCAGATTCGGCCCCGCAGACGCACTTCAGCGTCAGGACTTCGTTGTAATTCTTGCCAGAATTGCAAAGGTTAACCTTGATTCTTATAAGAATAAGAACGGCGGCCTTAAGGATGTTGCAGTCGGTCAGTATTATGCTCCCGCAGTTGCATGGGCGGTTGAAAAGGGCATAATCAAGGGCTATGACAACGGCAAATTCGGCGTAGGCGACACCATCACCAGAGAACAGGTTGCGACAATCCTTTACAGATATATGGGCGAACCCGAGGTTGCGAATGCAGATTCGATTCTCGCAGCGTATCCCGACGCAGCAAGCGTCAGCCCGTTTGCAAGGAATGCAATGGCATGGGCGATTCAGAACTCCATTATCAGCGGTAAGAACGGAAAGCTTGCCCCGACGGCAACCGCTTCCCGTGCGGAAATCGCAACAATCATTATGCGTATGGATAAGCAGAATATGTTCAGCAAGGGTATGAACATTACCGGCAATGACGACGACAGCCATTACGCAATTATCGACTGGGGTTAATCTAAACACAATAAAAAGGGCTTCCTTACGGAAGTCCTTTTCTTTTTTATACTATATATTGTAATTTGTAAAGCATTTTACTTGACATTACGGCCGAAAAGTTATAAAATATCTAAGATAGTGTAGTATAATGCGAAAAATATTACATTGTCATAAAATTTAATAACTTTCACCTTCTGGTATTTATATATTTAATTACCGAAAGGAACGCACATTAAAGATTTTTAACTACTTGAATGAACTAACCTATAAGGAGGTGTAATGCTTTTTGGATCCTAAATTGATAACGACGATTGCCGTTATAGTAAGCGCAGTTGTCTTCGGAATAATCGGTTTTATATTAGGCGGACTTCACCGCAAGAGAGTTGCCGAGTCGGCAATAGGCTCTGCTACAGAAGAGGCGACGAGAATAGTCAATCAGGCTGTTCAGACCGCCGAGAATAAGAAAAGAGAGTCAATACTCGAAGCTAAGGATGAAATCCACGCTCTGAGAACCGAGGCCGATAAGGACATTAAGGAACGCCGCGCTGAAGTACAGAGGCAAGAGCGTAGAATAATTCAAAAAGAAGAAGCTCTCGATAAGAAAACCGAGAACATTGAGAAAAAAGAAGAAACCTTGAGCCAGAAGCTCAAGGCGGCCGATGCAAAGCTCGAAGAGGTTGAGGCGCTTAAAAAGAGCCAGTTTGATATGCTTGAAAAGGTTTCGGGCTACACCAAGGAGCAGGCAAAGGCAGTACTCTTACAGACACTCGACGAGGAACTCACTCACGAAAAGGCGCTCAAGGTGCTTGACTATGAGCAGAGAACCAAGGACGAGGCTGATTCCCTTGCAAGGGAGATTATCGCTACGGCGATTCAGCGCTGTGCCGCTGACCACACTGCGGAGACTACGGTTTCCGTTGTCACACTGCCCAGTGACGATATGAAGGGCAGAATTATCGGCCGTGAGGGACGTAACGTCAGAACACTCGAAACGATTACGGGTGTTGACCTTATCATTGATGACACGCCTGAGGCCATTACAGTATCGAGCTTTGACCCTGTCAGACGTGAGGTTGCAAGGCTCACCATCGAAAAGCTTATCGCGGACGGAAGAATCCATCCCGCGCGCATTGAGGAAATGTATGAGAAGTCAAGACGCGAGGTTGAGCAGACCATCCGTCAGACGGGCGAGAGAGCGGTTATTGACGCGGGCGTCAACGGCGTTCATCCCGAGCTTGTCAAGCTTCTCGGTAAGCTTAAGTACCGTACGAGCTACGGTCAGAACGTACTTAACCACTCGCTTGAGGTTTCCTATATAGCCGGTCTTATGGCCGCCGAGCTGGGTGCGGATGTCAAGACTGCCAAGAGAGCAGGTCTTCTGCACGATATCGGTAAGGCGCTCGACCACGAGATGGACGGAACCCACATCGAGCTTGGCGTTGAATATGCCAAGAAGTACAAGGAAAACGATCAGGTCGTTCACGCGATTGCCGCCCATCACGGCGACATCGAAGCCAAGACCGTCGTTGCGTGTCTCGTTCAGGCGGCTGATGCGGTTTCGGCATCACGTCCCGGCGCGAGAAGAGAGAACGTTGAAAATTACATCAAGCGTCTTGAGAAGCTTGAGGAAATCGCTTCCTCATTCGAGGGCGTTGAAAAGTCGTTTGCAATTCAGGCAGGCCGTGAGATTCGCATAATGGTCAAGCCCGACGTTGTCAGTGACGAAAAGATGGTACTTATTGCCCGTGACGTAGTCAAGAAGATTGAAGAAGAGCTTGAATATCCGGGCCAGATTAAAGTAAATATCGTTCGTGAAAATCGCATAGTCGATTACGCAAAATAAAACAGGCGGCCTTGACTGTGCAGTCAGGGCCGTTAAAAATTATGATAGAAACGGTGAATTATGGCTGATACCGTAAGAATTCTGGCTGTCGGCGACGTTGTTGCAACCGCGGGTTGCGAAAAGCTTAAGCAGACGTTACCGAAGCTGAAAAAGGAACTGAATATTGACGCCGTTATCGTCAACGGTGAGAATTCGGCGCAGGGCAACGGAATGACGCCCTTCTCGATTGAGCAGCTGTTTTCGGCAGGTGCGGATATAATAACAGGCGGCAACCACAGCTACAAGCGTCGGGAGGTTTACGATACTCTTGACGGCGCTATCAGTGTGATAAGACCTGCAAATTATACCGAGGACTGTCCGGGAATCGGTTATACCGTGCTTGACAAGGGCTTCGTGAGGATAGGTGTCGTCAACGTGCTCGGCACGGCGTTTATGGAGGCGGTGAAAAATCCGCTCGACTGTGTTGACGCTTCAATTGCCGCGCTTGAAAGAGACGTTAAAATAATCATAGTTGATTTCCACGCCGAAGCAACGAGCGAAAAGAGAGCCTTCGGCTTCTACGTTGACGGCAGAGTGTCGGCGGTGTTCGGCACGCACACTCATGTTCAGACTGCTGACGAGCAGATATTGCCGAACGGTACGGGTTATATTACCGACGCCGGTATGACGGGGCCGAAGCAATCGGTGCTCGGCGTCAAACCCGAAATCATTATTGAGAGAATGAAAACGAACATGCCCGCACGCTTTGAAACCGCAGAGGGCGAGTGTGTGCTTGAGGGCGTACTGTTTGAGATTGATAAAAAGACGGGGCGCTGTCTTGACGTGCAAAGAGTAAACGCATAAAGGAGTTGATTGCCGTGAAAAAGAGAATATTAAGCATTTTCTGCATTTTTACGGCAGCCGTACTTATGCTTTGCTCATGCGGCACCAAGGACAGTCCCGAAGAAGGCGAAACTGCACCCGTATATGAGGACAGGGCTGAGCAGAAGATAGTCAAGATTACGCTTCCGTATTCATCCGCGGACACGCTCAATCCCTTTACGGCGACGGGCAGCGAGAATCTCGCACTGTGCTATCTTTACTGTCAGCCGTTGTTTGATATAAAATCCGACTATTCCGTCGAGCCCGTTATAGCCGAAGCTTACGAATACGACGGAAGAAATATAAACGTAACTCTCAGAAGCGTTACTTTCAGCGATTCGAGTCTTTTGACGCCGAGAGACGTTGTTTATTCATTTGAACTTGCCAAGCAATCACCCGCATTTTCGCAAAGACTTAAAAACGTTGAGGACGCATATATGAAGGGCGAGAGAGTGGTGTTCACACTCACCGAACCCGACGTACTGGGCGTCAATGCTCTGTGCTTCCCCGTGGTTAAATTCGGCAGCGCGTGGTCCGACGACATACTTCCGATAGGCTCGGGTGTGTTTGTACTCACCGAGCCCGAAAAAATGACTCTTAATCCCAATTCGCAGATTGCAAGCGAGATTAACACCGTAGAGCTTTACAACGTGCGCAAGCTTGAATATATTACAAACGAGCTTGAAATAGGGAATTTCAATTTCCTGTTTGACGATTTTTCCGAGGGCGCGTATAAGCGTATAGTTGCCGCCAACAAGGCGATTACGCTCAACAATCTGGTATTCCTTGAGCTTAACTGCAATAACAAGGTACTTGCGTCTTCGGCTATGAGGACGGCGGTTTACTATGCCGTTGACAAGGACGAGGTTTCCGCAACCGCTTATCAGGGTTATTCGAAGGCTACGAGTGTACCGTTTAATCCCGATTTATATCTGCTTGAAGGCGTTGAAACGCCCGACGTAAAGGGCGACAGAAGCAAGTGCGCGACCATTCTTTCCAAGCTCGGATACAACTATAAAAACACAAAGGGCGTTCTCACAAATTCCTCCGACAGCCTTGAATTCAGGCTGCTTGTCAATAACAACAACGCTTTCCGCACGGCAGCGGCGTATAAGATAGCCTCCGAGCTTAACGCTCAGGGCTTCGGTATAAACGTCGAAGCGGTCGATTTTGCCACCTACACCCAGAAGATAGCTTCGGGCGATTTCGATATGTATCTCGGCGAGGTCAAGCTGACTGAGAATATGGACCTTTCGGTCTTTTCGTCCGGCAGTGCCTCGACGGGTATCGACAAGTCGTCGAGTTTTTTCGGAGTTTATAACTCGTTTAAGCAGGGCGCAACTTCAATGGACGCGATGCTTGACAGCTTTTACGATACTATGCCCTTCGTGCCCGTCTGCTACAGAATGGGACTCGCGGCATACTCGGGCGAATACAAGCCCGATTTCTCATACGCACCGTTCAATATTTACGGCAATATCGAGAACTGGGAAGCATCCAAATAAGAGGACAGTATGAATTTTTCAACCGAAATAAGATACTTAAAGGGCGTTGGCAGTGTCAGGGCAGAGGGCTTACACAAGCTCGGCATCGATACTGTCGGTGCTCTTTTGCGCTATTATCCGCGTGCCTATGAGGACTGGAGCAAGGTATATACCATACGCGAGGCTCCGCTTAACGAAAATATTTGTATTAAAGCGACAGTCTGCGACACTCCGAGCAAGGTGAGAATCAAGGGCAACAAGTTTATTTCAAAAACTACCGTAACCGACGGCGTTGGACTGATGACGCTGACGTTTTTCAACAACAAGTACATCAACACCATGCTTAAGGAGGGCGAGGAATACTACTTCTTCGGCAAGGTTACGATGAACCGTTATGCGGGCAGGGAGATGGCATCGCCCGTATTTCAGAAGGCGCAGAAGGACGCAAAAATCCGACCGATTTATCCGCAGAACAGCGCGATTAATTCAAAATTTATCGAGAAATGCGTTGAAACCGCGTTTGCAAATATAGACGAAATACCCGAGTATATGCCCGAAAGAATGATTAGCGGCAACGGGCTTTGCCCGCTTGATTACACTATACGCAATATTCATTTTCCCGAAAGCTATCAGGCACTCGCAAAGGCGCGCGACAGACTGATTTTCGACGAGCTTTTTGCGCTTGAACTCGGACTGCTTTCAATCAAAAACAGAACGCACACTCTTAAAACGGGTTGCATTATAAAAAAGGACTTCACCGACGAATTTGTCCGTTGTCTTCCGTTCAAGCTGACAGGCGCTCAGACGAGGTCGATAGGCGAAGCACTCGGCGATATGAAACGCGACGAGCCCATGAACAGGCTTTTGCAGGGCGACGTAGGCTCGGGTAAAACCGCCGTTGCCGCCGCGCTCATCTATACTATGGCGAAAAACGGCTTTCAGTCGGCTATGATGGCGCCGACCGAGGTGCTTGCCGAACAGCATTACGCAACATTTCAGAAGCTGTTCAAAGACACCGATATAAAGATTGTTCTGCTTACGGGCAGTATGAAGGCCGCCGAAAAAAAGGCTGCCAAGCAGGCGCTCGCAAGCGGCGAAGCGGCACTTGCAATAGGTACGCACGCGTTAATTCAGCAGGACGTTGAATACAATTCACTCGGACTTGTTATAACCGACGAGCAGCACCGTTTCGGCGTAGCTCAGCGTTCGAGCCTTGCGGCTAAGGGCGACAATCCGCACATTTACGTTATGTCCGCAACGCCCATTCCGCGTACGCTGGCGATGATGATGTACGGCGACCTGAACGTTTCCGTGCTTGACGAGCTGCCTCCCGGAAGAAAGGCTGTCGAAACCTATCAGGTAGGCAGCGAATACCACGCAAGGATTTATTCGTATATCAAGAAATATCTTGACGACGGCGCGCAGGGCTACGTTGTCTGCCCGCTTATCGAGGAGGGCGAACTTGATATCACTCCCGCCGAGGAATACTACAAAATACTCTCGCAGGGCGAGTTTGCCGACTATCGCGTCGGACTTCTGCACGGTCAGATGAAACCTGCCGATAAGGAAAGAATTATGCGCGACTTCGCAAACGGCGTAATTCAACTTCTTGTCTCGACCGTTGTAATCGAGGTCGGCGTCGACGTGCCCAATGCGGCGATAATGGTAATTGAAAATGCAGAGCGCTTCGGCCTTTCTCAGCTTCATCAGCTTCGCGGGCGTATAGGAAGGGGCGAGAGAAAGTCCACCTGCGTACTTGTTTCCGACGCTCAGAATGAGGAGGCGACCGCACGTTTCCGCGTTATGTGCGAAACGTCCGACGGTTTCAGAATTGCCAACGAGGACCTTCGCTTAAGAGGCCCAGGCGACTTCTTCGGAAAGCGTCAGCACGGTCTGCCGAAGCTTGCGCTGGCAGACATACTGACGGACACCGAGCTTCTTATGAAGGCTCAGCGCGAGGCGTGCGCGGTAATCGAAAACGACAGAGATCTGTCGAAGCCCGAAAACGCCAAGCTGCGCCGTCAGGTTGACTATATGTTCCGCGAGAGCTACGGCATATAGCAAAACTTGAAAAAAATACTGTTTTGTGATATAATAAATAAGTTATAGATTTTTATCTTTTTCGGAGATATTATGTTCGGTTTTGTTTACAAAAAGCTATATCTGCTCGGTCTTTACACGGCGAGATTTCTTTCCCGTCTGTCGAGAAGGCTGATACGCTTCTTAGCTAAGCCCGTCAAGGCGCTTGGCGCTTTGGTGATGGCGGGATTGCTGCTTGTTGACCGTTTCGTAATATCCCATATCCGCAACGTTGCCGCCGAGACGGGTGAACTTTACCGCGAGGCAAGGGCGACAATCAAGGAGATTTTCAGCATCTTCAAGGGCGACAAAAAACGCGGCTGGAGTGTGTTCAAGTTCAACGTCAGAAAAGCTTTCAACAAGCACGACACGGTTTTCTCGGTGCTTACAAATGTTGTGGCACCCGCGTTTGCACTCGTTATACTGCTGTTTACCGTCCATCACTGGAATTCGCAGCAGCTCGGACTTAAGATAACCTACAACAACTCCGATATAGGCTACGTCAGCTCCGAGTCGGTCTATCTCGCCGCCCAGAGCAAGGCGCAGGAGAGACTTCAGACTGCCATCGTTGCCAACGAGGGCGAGAACGTTATTAAGACCGCCCAGTATAAGATTGCGACAGTCAGCCTTACGGATTACAATGACTCCGAGGCTATCGCGAACAAGCTTATTGAGCGTTCCGACAGCAATATCACCAACGCCTGCGGAATCTATATTGACAACGAATTTCTGTGCGCGGTCAAGAATGAAACCGACGCTATGACGGTCTTTGACAACATACTTGAAAACTACACCGTTGACGACCCGAATGCGATTGTCAGCTTCGTCGAGGATATCTCGTACCGTCAGGGTATGTATCCCGATAACGACAACACCGTATGGGATGCGGTCAAGCTTTCGGACAAGCTCGGCACTAAAAAGAGCGAGGCCATATACTACACCGTGGCTTCGGGCGACACTCCCTCGGGAATTGCCCAGAGGTTTGGCATCTCAACGTCCGAGATTTACGCGCTTAACCCGTCAATCGGTAATGCAATTCACGTCGGCGACAAGATACTCGTCAAGAGCGAGGTCAACTTTGTACGTGTTCAGGTTACCAAGACCGAACAGCACACGGAGCTGTTGCCGTACAGGACTGTTACAATCGAAACCTCAAATCTTTATAAGGGCGTCAAGAAGACCGTTCAGAACGGTCAGAAGGGCGAACAGCTCGTCACCGAGCTTGTAACATATATTGACGGCGTAAGAGTTTCCGCCAAGGAAATCGGCAGAGTTACGACCAAACAACCCGTTGAGGAAAAGGTTCAGGTCGGCACCAAGGCTTATGCGTCCTCGGGCTACGGTTCGGCGAGCTACGGCACCGTCAAGAGCTACGGCGGCACCTTCGTATGGCCTGCAATCGGCGCGTACAATATCTCGTCGTACTTCGGCGGCAGACGCGGCCACGGCGGTATCGATATCGTCAAGGCAGGCGGCAACAGTACGGGCTGTCCCATAGTTGCGGCTGCTTCGGGCAGAGTCGTTTCGGCGAGCTACCACTCTTCGTGGGGTTACAACGTGCTTATTGACCACGGCAACGGCCTTCAGACGAGATACGCTCATATGCTGCCCGGCTCGTTCAAGGTCTCATCCGGCCAGCGCGTTTCGGCAGGTCAGCAGTTGGGTAATATCGGCTCATCCGGTAACGTAACCGGTCCGCACCTTCACTTTGAGGTCTATGTAAACGGACGGCGTGTAAATCCGTTGCCGTATCTGGGAAGATAACAGAAAACTACGGGCAGTAATACTGCCCGTTTTTGATAGGAATAAAAATGCTTAAGAAAAACGACGACATTGAACTTTATATCGACGCTTTTTCCTCCGAGGGAAGCGGTATAGGACGCTTTGAGGGTATGGCTGTATTCGTTGACGGCGCCGCGGCAGGCGACACGGTTACGGCGCATATAATCAAGGTCAAGCCTAACTATGCCGTCGGCAAGCTCGTTAAAGTTCTGAATCCTTCGAAGGACAGAATTGCGCCCGACTGCCCGCTGACCGCAACCTGCGGCGGCTGTGCTTTCAGGCACATTTCCTACGAAGCGGAAGTTAAAATGAAGCGTGAAAAGGTTGAAAACGCCTTTAAGAGAATCGGCGGTATTGAAAAAGATCTTGACTGCTTTATCGAAGCGGAAAGTCCCGTCGGCTACCGTAACAAGGCGCAGTATCCCGTCGGCTTTGACAGGGAGCTGAAAATCGGTTTTTACGCGCTTCACACTCACCGTATAGTCAACTGTGAGAATTGTCTGCTTCAGCCCGAAGCCTTTGCCGATATCGTCGCCGTAATCCGAAAATGGATTGCGGAATTCGGCGTGTCGGTCTATGACGGAGAAACGGGAGATGGGCTGATAAGGCATATTTATATAAGGCAGGGAAGCGTTACAAAGGAAATAATGGTCTGCCTTGTAATCAACGGTGACGAAATTCCGTCCGAAAAGCAGCTTGTTGAGAGGCTGAGCGGCTTTGCCGATATAAAGAGCATAGTGCTCAATATCAATAAAAAGGACTCGAACGTCATACTCGGCGACGTGTGCAGAACGCTTTACGGCTCGGATTATATTTACGACGAGCTGTGCGGCGTTAAGATAAGGCTGTCGCCGCTGTCGTTTTATCAGATTAATCACGCTCAGGCGGAGAAGCTATATGAAAAGGCGGGCGAATACGCCGGCCTTGACGGCAGCGAGACCGTGGTCGATATGTACTGCGGTGCGGGTACGATAGGACTTTCAATGGCGAAAAACGCGAAAAAGATAATCGGCGTTGAGATAGTCGAACCCGCCGTAGAGGACGCAAAGGTCAACGCTGAACTCAACGGCATTGAGAATGCGGAATTTTACTGTATGGACGCCGCCGAAGCGGCGCAGATGCTAAGCGAAAAGGAGATAAAACCCGACGTTGTAATTCTCGACCCGCCGAGAAAGGGCTGCGCAGAGAGCCTTGTTAAAACCGTCAGCGAAATGTCGCCCGACAGAATAGTTTATGTTTCCTGCGACCCCGCAACGCTCGCAAGGGACTGCAAACGCTTTTCGGAATTCGGTTACAAAGTCGAAAAGCTTACGGCGGTCGACCTTTTCCCGAGGACAGTTCATGTGGAGACGGTTGTATTAATGATAAATAAATAGATAAATCGGAATTTGTAGAGGTCGCCAATGAAATTATTATTTTTGATCGGTGATGCAGCTGTTGGAAAAATGACAGTTGGTCAGGAACTAATGAAAATTACAGACTTAAGACTTTTTCATAATCATATGACCATCGAGCCAGTGATAGAGATTTTTGGTAAGTATGATGGCAAAACTATTTCACAAATACGAGAGGTAGTTTTTAAAAACTTCGCAGCATCTGATAATTATGGAATGATTTTCACTTATATGTGGGCGTTCGATTGTAAAGATGATTGGGATTATGTTGAACATGTTAAGGAAATATTTAAGCCATATGATACGGAATTCTATTATGTAGAATTGATAGCTCCTCAAGAGGTTAGACTTCAGAGGAATGCAACAGAAAACAGACTTAATTACAAAGCATCCAAAAGAGACATAGAATTATCGAATCAGCGCTTAATAAATGATGATAAGAATTATAGATGCGTAAGTTATGAAGGAGAAATCACTTTTGACAACTATCTTAGAATCGATAATTCTGATAAAGAACCTGCCGAAGTTGCAAGATTGATTAAGGAAGCTTTTAATCTATAAATTCTGGTTTGCCGATATTCATCTTACTGTCTCAGCCCTGACCGATACCGGAAAATTGCCCGTTCTTTCATAGGGATGAACCAGCGGGCCGAATACAAGCCATTTTATTTGACCTGCTGCTCCAAGGCATGTGGAGTGCGTGACAATGATGACAAAGAAATAGATAAATCGAAGGTTATGGAGAGAAACAAGATGGATAAGAATACAACAATGGAAAACCTTGCCCGGGCGCTGCAGGAAAAAGACGGCTTCAATGGGGCGTGGCTCTATGCGGAAAACGGCGA